>DATBYN010000001.1:0-3571 GCA_036513695.1 Bradyrhizobium sp.
CTTCGGCGGGCAGCGATGCACTGCCGGTCGTGCAAAGCTGGCCGCGGCTTTCGACTTCGATCGAGAGGATGCCGTCGCTCTCCTCGCCGCTGACATTGGCGATCTCGCCGTCATAAACCGGCTTTATAAAACGCGCCTCGACCAGCCCGCGCTCGAGAAACGCGCGGCCCCATTTTTTGACCGGCAGGTGCATCATATAGGCCATGACGTCGACGCCCGGCACCAACCCGCCGGAAAAGCCGAACCGTTTTGCGACGGTGTCGTCATGCATCTTGTTTTCGGACAGTTTTGCGGTGTTGTAGGCCTGGACGCGATAGGCTTCGAGCCGGCTGGACATGCCCATTTCCCCGATTTTTGGCAGCTTTTGCTGCTCATGATCGTAAGCCAAGAATAGACCTTGGCAAGCGTGTTCCGATCGCTGTTTCCCTCGCAATTTTCTATCCGATGCGGTACCACGCGCCCTTGAGCGCGCCCGCTTGCGCAGACCGACAAAATTCCTCAACCGATGACGCCTGACTTGAACCCCACCCGCATCTATGTCGACGCCGACGCCTGCCCGGTCAAAGACGAAATCTATCGCGTCGCCGCCCGCCACGGCCTGCCCGTCAGCGTGGTCGCCGGCCAATTCATTCGCGTGCCGCAGGATCCGCTGATCGAGCGCATCGCGGCCGGTTCCGGAATGGATGCCGCCGACGACTGGATCGCGGAACGCGCGGGCAAGGGCGATATCGTCATTACATCGGACATTCCGCTCGCAAGCCGCTGCGTCAAAGCAGGCTGCGAGGTGATCGCGCCGAACGGCAAGCCGTTCTCCGAACAATCGATCGGGATCACGCTCGCGGTTCGCAATTTGATGACCGATCTTCGCTCCTCGGGCGAAGTCACCGGCGGTCCAAAATCCTTCGCGCCGCGCGACCGCTCGGCGTTTCTCTCAGTGCTCGACCAGACCATCCGCCGCATCCAGCGCCAGCGCGTCACGCAAGCCGCGCCAAACCAGAGTTAAAACGAATCATGGCGCCTCCGCTGATCCAGTTGAAAGACATCGCGCTGACCTTCGGCGGCACGCCGCTATTTGCGGGTGTTGAATTGTCGGTGTCGCAATCCGAACGCGTATGCCTGATCGGCCGCAACGGCTCCGGCAAATCGACGCTTTTAAAAATCGCGGCCGGCCTGGTCGAGCCCGACAGCGGTAGCCGTTTTGTCCAGCCGGGCGCGACCGTCCGCTATCTGCCGCAGGAGCCGGATTTTGCCAATTTTGCCACGACGCTCGCCTATGTCGAGGCGGGTCTCGGCCCCGGCGACGACCATTATCAGGCGCGCTATGTGCTGGAGCAGCTCGGGCTGCACGGCGATGAAGACCCCGCGCATTTATCGGGCGGCGAGGGCCGCCGCGCGGCGCTGGCGCGGGCGCTGGCGCCCTCGCCCGATATCCTGTTGCTCGACGAGCCGACCAACCATCTTGATCTCACCACCATCGAATGGCTGGAGGGCGAACTCGACAGCCGCCGCTCGGCGCTGGTCATCATCAGCCATGACCGCCGTTTTCTCTCCAATCTCTCACGCGCAACCGCCTGGCTCGACCGCGGCCAGATCAGGCAGATCGACCGCGGATTTTCCGCGTTCGAAGCGTGGCGCGACGAGGTGCTGGCGGAGGAAGAGCGCGAGCAGCACAAGCTCGACCGCAAAATCGTCAACGAGGAACACTGGCTGCGCTACGGCGTCTCCGGCCGCCGCAAGCGCAATGTGAAGCGGCTCGGCAATCTCTACGAGCTGCGCCAGCAACGGCGCGATTATCGCGGCGCCGCGGGGAATGCCAATCTCGCCGCCGCGGAGGCGGATAAATCCGGCAAGCTCGTCATCGAAGCCAAGAACATCGGCCGGACTTATGGCGATCGTAAAATCGTCGACGGTTTTTCTATTCGCATCCAGCGCGGCGACCGCATCGGCATCGTCGGGCCGAATGGCGTTGGCAAGACCACCTTGATCGAGATGCTGACCGGCGCGAGCCCGCCGGATACCGGCACCATCCGGCTTGGCGCCAATATCGAAATGGCGACGCTGGACCAGCATCGCGAAAGCCTCGACCCCAAATCGACGCTGGCCGAAGCTTTGACGGGCGGCCGCGGCGACCATGTGATGGTCGGCGGCAAACCAAAACACGTGGTCAGCTACATGAAGGATTTTCTGTTCGGACAGGAGCAGATGCGCACGCCGCTGGAAGTACTCTCCGGCGGCGAGCGCGGCCGGTTGATGCTGGCCCGTGCGCTGGCAAAACCCTCGAACCTTTTGGTGCTGGACGAGCCGACCAACGATCTCGATCTAGAGACCCTCGACGTGCTGGAAGAAATGCTCGGCGACTACGAGGGCACGGTGATCCTGATCAGCCATGACCGCGATTTCCTCGATCGGGTGGTGACCTCGGTGATCGCGCCGGAAGGCGACGGCCGCTGGATCGAATATGCCGGCGGCTATACCGACATGCTGGCGCAGCGCGGCGCGGATTTGAAGCGCGAGGCGGTGAAGGCCGCCGCGGTGGAACGCGAGAAGAACGCGGCCAGCAGCACGCCTTCGGACGCGACAAAACGCCGGCTCAATTTCAACGAGAAGCACGCACTCGAGACCCTGCCGAAGACAATTGCAAAACTGCAGGCAGAGATTGCAAAGCAGCAGCGGCATCTTGACGACCCGGACCTATTCAAGAAGGATCGCAAGAAGTTCGATCAGGCCTCTGATGCACTGACAAAAGCGCAAAAGGAATTGCAGGAGGCTGAAGATAAATGGCTGGAACTTGAAGTGTTACGTGAAGAGATAGAGCAGGCCTGACCATGACAACCCCCCTCGCCGCCAAAATCGCCCGCGAATACGGCACGCCCGTTGCCGTCATCGACATGGATCGCGTCGAGCGCAACATCGCACGCGTTCAGGCGGCCTGCGATGCCGCCGGCGTCGCCAACCGTCCGCACATCAAAACCCACAAGAGCCCGTGGCTTGCAAAGCTGCAGGTCGCCGCCGGCGCTCACGGCATCACCTGCCAAAAGCTCGGCGAAGCCGAGGTGATGGCGGAGGCCGGGATCGACGACATCCTGATCAGCTATAATCTGATCGGTGAGGAAAAGATGGCCCGGCTCGGCGCGCTGCAGACAAAAGCCAACATGACGGTCGCCGCCGACAATTCGACCGTGATCGCAGGCCTGCCGCAGGCAGCTAGCGTTTCCGGACGTCCGCTGTCGGTCGTGGTCGAGTGCGACACCGGCCGCAAACGCGCCGGCGTCGAAACACCTGCGGAAGCGATTGCGCTCGCGCGCGAGATCGCGGCGTCGAAGGGGCTGACGTTCGCCGGCTTCATGCTCTACCCGACCGAGACCGGCTGGACCGAGGCGCAAAAATTCTACGACGAAGCGTTGGCCGGCCTCCGCGCGCACGGGCTAGACGCGGCGATGGTTTCCACGGGCGGCACGCCGAACTTGAAAAACGTCGGAAAACTCAAGGGCGCCACCGAGCACCGGCCCGGAACCTACATCTACAATGACCGGATGCAGGTCGCGGCCGGCGTCGCGTCCTGGGACGATTG
>DATBYN010000002.1:0-2013 GCA_036513695.1 Bradyrhizobium sp.
TACGCCGATGAGAAGGTGGATTGATAACTCAGCTGTCATTGCCGGGCTCGACCCGGCAATCCATCACTTTTCAAAAAAGCTTTTCAAGAAGATCGATGGATACGCGGGTCAAGCCCGGCAACGACGAGGCATTGTCGATCTCGATCCTGAGATCGAATTTCGGATCTCAATCCACTTTCTCATCGGCATAGACGCCCCACAGCCGCTGCTGTTCGATCCAGCCATCGAAGCCGTTGCCAGCTATGTGGCACCAGCCTGCGGCGCATTGCTTGACCTGAGCCACGACGCCGGCCTGCAGGCGGGCGGTTACTGCACTGGTCGGATCGGCGCTCGCATAGAGCGGCGCAAGATCGTCCTTGCTCTTCATGGTGATAACGGCGGTGCGGCGGCCCGACAGCAGCGAGTGGTAGACCCAGCCCTCGGCGCCTTCGGAATCGCGGACCCGGCGCCAGTTCTCGAATTCGGCGGTGATCTCGACCGGCAAGCCCGAACGGGTATAGACCCAGGCGACGTCGTTATCCTTGGTCGGGCCGGCGCGGACGTTCACATGATCGGATTTGAGGCTGACATAACGCGGCACCGGCAAACCGCTGGCGGTCGGGCTTGCATCCTTTGCCGAGTATCCCGTGCTAATCGAGGCGCCCAGCAACCCACAAGCAAGCACCACGATCGAACCAAACCGCCCCAACGCCATCCACTCGTCTCCTGCCGAGATTGCCTCAACTCAAATTCTTCGAGCTGAAATACCCACCAACGCCCAAAACCCCCGTGCCCCGCCCCCGGTTGCCCCTCGGCTTCTCACTTTCGGGGTTCTTGTCTTGGCCCGGCCTTCTGCTAGAGAGGACGCAACCCAAGTGAACAAGACGAGCCCGAACGTTCCCCGGGGTACCCCGGGGAAGCATCGTGGAACCCAAGGGAAACTAAAGCAAACCCCCAAGCAGACGCCGGGACTGCGCGGCAATGGCAGTTTCGAACAACCGGGTTAACGAGGTCTGAACAGCCTCGCGAGAGCAGGACATGTCAGTTAAGAAAAAGCCTCTCGTTGTCGTCACGCGCAAACTGCCGGACTCGATCGAGACCCGCATGCGCGAGCTGTTCGACGCGCAGCTCAATCTCGACGATACGCCGCTGACCCACGAGCAGATCGCCGATGCCGTGCGTTCGGCCGATATCCTGGTGCCCACCGTCACCGACTTGATCAACGAAGAGCTGCTCAAGCAGCCCGAGTGCAAGGTTAAGCTGATCGCCAATTTCGGCAACGGCGTCGACAATATCGATGTGGTCGCAGCGCATGCGCGCGGCATCACCGTCACCAACACGCCGAAAGTGTTGACCGAAGACACCGCCGACATGACCATGGCGCTGATCCTCGCGGTGCCGCGGCGGCTGATCGAGGGCGCCTCCATCCTCACCGACGGCAAGAACTGGCCGGGCTGGTCGCCGACCTGGATGCTTGGCCACCGCATCGGGGGAAAACGGCTCGGCATCATCGGCATGGGTCGCATCGGACAGGCCGTGGCGCGGCGGGCGCGGGCTTTTGGGCTACAGATCCACTATCACAACCGCCGTCCGGTCGCGCCGCGCATCGCGGAAGAACTGGGCGCGACCTATTGGGAGAGCCTCGACCAGATGCTGGCGCGGATGGACATCATCTCCGTGAATTGTCCGCACACGCCGGCGACGTTTCATCTGGTGTCGGCGCGGCGCTTAAAACTGATCCGGAAAGACGCCTATATCGTCAACACGGCGCGGGGCGAGGTGATCGACGAGGAGACGCTGGTCAAATTGCTCGAAGCCGGCGAGATCGGTGGCGCCGGCCTCGACGTCTACGAGCACGAGCCCGCGGTCAATCCAAAACTGGTGCGGCTCGCCAAAGCCGGCAAGGTGACGCTGCTGCCGCATATGGGCTCCGCCACGATCGAAGGCCGCGTCGAGATGGGCGAGAAGGTGATCATCAACATCCGCACCTTCCTCGACAATCACAAGCCGCCGGATCGCGTGCTGCCGAGCATG
>DATBYN010000003.1:0-13733 GCA_036513695.1 Bradyrhizobium sp.
AATTCCGCGACCGCTTTGGCGTTCTCGCAATGCTTTTGCATGCGCAGCGGCAGCGTTTCGATGCCGGTGAGAATCATAAACGCGTTGAACGGCGATAGCGCTGGGCCGAGATCGCGCAGGCCCAGCACGCGGCAGGCGATCGCAAAGGCAAAATTGCCAAACGTCTCCTGAATCCTGATGCCGTGATATTCGGGGCGCGGCTCGCTCAGCATCGGATATTTGTTGTCCTTCGACCAGTCGAAGGTGCCGGCATCGACAATGATGCCGCCCAGCGAGTTGCCGTGGCCGCCGAGAAATTTCGTCAGCGAGTGCACGACAATATCGGCGCCATGGTCGATCGGGCGAATCAAATACGGCGTCGCCAGCGTGTTATCGACGATCAGCGGCACGCCGGCATTGTGTGCGATCGCCGAGACCGCTTCGATGTCGGTGACGCTGCCGGAAGGATTTGCAATCGACTCGATGAAGATCGCCTTGGTGCGCGGCGTGACCGCGCGCTCGAAACTGCCGATGTCGTCAGGGTCGGCCCACGCCACGTTCCAGCCAAAGCTTTTAAACGCATGGGTGAATTGATTGATCGAGCCGCCATAGAGCTTGCGCGCCGCGATCAGCTCGTCGCCGGGCATCATCAATTGCTGCAGCACCACGACCTGGGCTGCATGTCCTGAGGCGACGGCAAGACCCGCGGTGCCGCCCTCGAGCGCCGCGACGCGTTCCTCCAGCACGGCGTTGGTCGGATTGCCAATGCGGGTATAGATGTTTCCGAATGCCTGCAGCCCGAACAGCGACGCGGCGTGGTCGGCATCGTTGAATACGAATGAGGTGGTCTGATAGATCGGCGTCGCGCGCGCGCCGGTGGTGGGATCGGGTTGCGCGCCGGCATGCACGGCGAGGGTCGAGAATCCCGGAAGACGATCGGTCATTCGTTATGTCCTGTTTTGTAAAAATCGCGCGGGCCGCCATGCTGATGTCGGCGGCGTCCGCAGTCAAGGCGGCGAGAGGTGTCAGCCGCTGTTCGCAATGCTCGTGCTTTGTTCGGCCACGTTGTCGAAAAATTTGTCTCGCAATTGCGTCATGAAGGATCGCTCTTGTTTTTCGCAGCGCGATCGGAGGCGGCCGTGTCGCCGCCGCTGACGCTCATCCGGTTCAACGAAAGCCGCATGCCCTGCGTCGGCACCGGCGCGCGTTTCGAGCTGAGCGTGCGCGAATTGACGCCCATCCACGAAATCTCGGAGGACAGCCGCCCATATTCGATCTTCGGGCAGCGATTCATGACCACCTTGAGACCGGCGGCTTCGGCCTTGGCTGCGGCTAAATCGTCGCGCGCGCCGAGCTGCATCCAGATCACTTTTGGTAGCGGTGTCAGCTTCAGCGCTTCCTCGACCACCGGCATGATGTGGCTCGAATTCCGGAAGATGTCGATCATGTCGATGGGCCGGCCGATATCCGAGAGCGAAGCGACAAAAGGCTTGCCGAGCAGGCTCTTGCCGACATGGCCGGGATTGACCGGGATCATGTCGTAGCCGCGCTGCGCCAGATATTTGAAGGCAAAGTAGCTCGGCCGCACATTGACCGGAGAGGCGCCGACCATCGCGATCGATTTTACCCCGTTGAGAATTGCGCGGATGTAATTGTCGGCGTAGCTGTCATGGTTCATTTGCGAATTTTCCAATACGTCATTGCGAGGAGCGAACGACGAAGCAATCCACTTTTGTCGTGGCTGTGGATTGCTTCGCGGAGCTTATCATCGGGCGGCGCTTCGCGCCGACCTGTTGGCTCGCAATGACGACAATTACTTGTCCTGCCATTTCGGCTCGCGTTTCTCGATGAAGGCGCCGATGCCTTCCTCGGCGTCGCGCGCCATCATGTTCTCGGTCATCACTTCCGCAGCGTAGCGATAGGCCTCCGCGAGGCTCATCTCGGCCTGGCGATAAAACGCCTCCTTGCCGAGTTTTACCGTATAGGCGGATTTCACCGCGACCTTTTGCGCAAGCGCAATCGCGGCATCGCGTTCGGTGCCGGCCGCGACGACGTGGTTGACGAGGCCGATCGCCTGCGCCGTTGTGGCCGAAACCGGCTCCCCGGTGAGCAGCATTTCCATGGCCTGCTTGCGCGGCACATTGCGCGACAGCGCCACCATCGGTGTCGAACAGAACAATCCGATGTCGACCCCGGGCGTGGCAAAACTTGCGGCCTCCGACGCCACCGCAAGATCGCAACTTGCCACCAATTGGCACCCGGCGGCGGTGGCGATGCCCTGGACGGCCGCCACCACCGGTTTCGGCAGATGCACGATCGCCTGCATCATCGTGCTACAGGCATTCATGATTTGCGCGAAATAAGCGCGGCCGCGATCGGCGTCGGTGCGGCGGGCGGTGAGTTCCTTCATGTCGTGACCGGCGGAGAATGCTGGGCCGTTGGCCGCAATCACCACCGCGCGTACTTTTGTGTCGTTGCGAATTTCGTTCAGCGCCGCATGCAGTTCGGCAATCAGGCCCTCCGAGAGGCTGTTGCGGGCGTGCGGCCGATTGAGCGTGAGCACGGCGATGCTGCCGAGCGTCTCGCGGAGCAGGATCGTCGAATGCGGCATGGCGGCGCGTGCGGTTTGGCTCATGATCGAAATATCCACTTGGGCAAGTTCATCATCCTAATGTAACAAGCACCGCGAGGCGAGGGCAGGTGAGAGCGACATGGCAATTGCGAAAATGACCGTGGCCGAGCTGGAGAGGTTTCTCCATGACGTGTTTCCGCAAGCCTTTAGCGGCGATGATATCACCATCGAAAGCGCCGATGGTGCCTGCTGCCTGCTGCGTCAGCGCTATAGCGACCAGATGCTGCGTCCGGGTGGCACCGTGTCGGGACCGACGCTGATGGCGCTGGCGGATTTCGCGATGTATGTGGTGCTGCTGTCGGCAATTGGCCCGGTTGGCCTCGCCGTGACGACCAATCTCAACATCAATTTTCTGCGCAAGGGCGCGCCCGGGCAGGATGTGCTTGCGGCGGCGAGGCTGTTGAAACTCGGCAAACGGCTCGCGGTCGGCGAGGTCAACCTGTTGTCGGGGACTTCGCCCGATCCAATCGCCCATGTGACATCGACCTATTCCATTCCAAATACTTGATGTTTTGTGAGGTAAAATAGCACCATATTTATAAGCCATTGTTCTTACTAATGTAATTACCATCGTCGGGTATTGACGCGCGCCGCCGACGTCTTTAGAAAGCCGCGCAGTTCGGCGCTCCTAGTGCGCCTTTTCCCCCTTTCACGGATTTCCTCACATGAAAACGTTTTCGGCAAAGCCTGCCGAGGTGGTGAAGAAGTGGGTGTTGATCGACGCCAAAGGTCTGGTGGTCGGCCGGCTCGCCACCCTGGTCGCGATGCGCCTTCGCGGCAAACACCTCCCGACCTATACGCCGCATGTCGATTGCGGCGACCACGTCATCATCATCAATGCCGCGCACGCCGTGCTCACCGGGCGCAAGCGTGAGAACAAGGTCTACTACAACCACACCGGCTTCATCGGCGGCATCAAGGAACGCACCGCGAAGTCGATCCTCGAGGGCCGCTTTCCCGAGCGTGTGGTTGAGAAGGCCATCGAGCGCATGATTCCACGCGGACCGCTGGGCCGTGTGCAGCTCGGAAACTTGCGGGTATATCCCGGCCCCGAGCATCCGCACGAGGCTCAGCAACCCGAGAAGATCGACATTGCTTCAATGAATCGCAAGAACATGAGGGCCGCATAAGATGTCCGACACCATGCAGTCTCTCGATCAGTTGTCGCAGCTGAAGCCGGCCGCCCCGGAAGCGCCGAAATACGTCAAGAAGCTCGACAAATACGGTCGTGCCTATGCCACCGGCAAGCGCAAGGACGCGGTCGCCCGCGTCTGGATCAAGCCCGGTGCCGGCAAGATCGTCGTCAACACCCGCGAAGTCGAAATCTATTTCGCCCGTCCGGTGTTGCGGATGATGATCCAGCAGCCGCTGGTCGCAGCCGCTCGCGCCGGCCAGTACGACGTCATTTGCACGGTCGCCGGCGGCGGTCTGTCGGGCCAGGCAGGTGCGGTGCGTCACGGCATCTCGAAGGCGCTGACTTATTTCGAGCCGGATCTGCGAAGCCTGTTGAAAAAGGGCGGCTTCCTCACCCGTGACTCGCGCGTGGTCGAGCGCAAAAAGTACGGCCGCGCCAAGGCGCGCAAGTCGTTCCAGTTCTCGAAGCGCTAATTGCTTCGCTAAAATTTGCCGCCAATACGGCGGATCGGAAAGCCAAAAGGGCGCTGATAGGCGCCCTTTTTTGCGACGCATTTGACAATGAATTAACACCGTTTTTCCTGAAAACTTGCGTATCCGCGCAAACGGATTGCCAACGCGGGGTTCCCTAGAGTGCAGCAGTGGTAACGGCGCGCGGTCATATTTCAAGGACGCGCCGACCCGCTGCATCACAATCGCTGGGTGGCCCATGTTGCTCGACACCTCTACGCTTTATCTCGTTGCCACGATGGTCGCGGCAATGCTCGGAGCCATGCTGCTGTTTTTTGGCAGGCAGGAGATTATCCCGGCGTTGCAATGGTGGGGAACCGCCTATCTCCTCGGCGCCGCGTCGGTCGCGCTGTGGACGCTTGCTGCCGACACGCTCGGCCCGCTGCTTTCGCTGGCGCTCAACGCCGTCGGCTTTATCGCCTGCGGCATGGTCTGGAACGCCTCGCGCGTATTCCATGGTCGCAAGCCAACCCTGCCGGGACTGGTTTTTGGTGCGATCGCCTGGATCGCCGCCGCAAAACTGTTGCCGGCTGATGCCGCCGCACTGCGTCTGATGATCGGCGCGGGCATTGTTGCCGTTTATGCGGCGTTGACCGCTACCGAATTGTGGACCGAGCGGCGCAGAACGATGCAATCGCGCTGGCCGGCGATTGCGGTGCCGGTGCTGCACGGCTTCGTGCTGATGCTGCCGATCGTGCTTGGCAGCCTGCTGCATCCGCGTGGCGAAACGTTCTCCAACAGCATCTGGGTCACGGTTTTCGCGATCGAGCTTGTGCTCTATGCGGTCGGTACCGTGTTCGTCATCTTCATGCTGGTGTCCGAGCGCACCGTCACCGCGCACAAGAACGCGGCGTCGATGGATCCCTTGACCGGCATGTTCAATCGCCGCGGCTTTGCGGAAGCCACCTCAAGGGTGATCGAGCGCGAAGCCAATGGCGGCCGTCCGGTGACGGTGATGATCTTCGACATCGACCATTTCAAATCGATCAACGACCGCTTCGGCCATCCGGCGGGCGACGAGATTCTCAAACTGTTCGCCGCCGTCGTGGTCAACTCGTTGCGCATCAGCGACCTCTCGGGGCGCATCGGTGGCGAGGAATTCGCCGCTCTGCTGCCCTGTTCGCTGGAGGAAGCCGTGATCGTGGCCGAGCGGGTGCGCGAGGCCTTCGAGGGTTCGGGAATTGTTGATGACACCGGGCCGGTTGCTACCACCGTCAGCATCGGGGTCGCCGGCGGGCCCGCCGGCACCGAGCTCGAGGTGCTGCTCGCCGCCGCCGATACTGCGCTCTATCAGGCCAAGCGCAGCGGCCGCAATCGTGTCGAGGCGGCCGAGGAGCTGCCACTGTCGCTCGAAAACTGGCGGCGCAAGACTGCAGGTGTTGCGCGTCCGCCGCTGGCGGCGGCGCCGCGCCCGGCGTAGCGGTAACCTGCCGTTTACCATTCGATTCATATCATGCGAACGCATGAATGCGACTCGCAACCGAAACGCGGCCGCTGTCCTGATCTCGCTCGAAGCCGCAGCGATGTCGGCGCGCGGCGGGTTCGCCTGCATGTTCTCGACCTCGGATGAATACGAGATGGCGTTGATATCGGAGCGCCGCGCGCAGGGCCGTTATGGTCGGCCGCGCAGCCGCTGGCCAGCCGTGATGTTCGTCGGCTGTGCGCTGATGGTGGCCGGCACGGTGTTGCTGCTGAACTAAGCGACGGCGGACCAAACGACGTCCGGGTGCCGCTAGGCGCCTTTTTTATTTCCGCGGGTGTCAGGCATGTGACTGGCCTTGGAGCCAAGGCTGCGTCTATCCTCCTCGGCTATGGAACGGAACAGCCTCTCTCAAACTCGCGCAAGCCGATCGCCGCGGCTGGAATCGATGCTGACCTGTCCGAAGTGCGGTCATCAGGCAACCGAGATCATGCCGACCGACGCCTGCCAGTTCTTCTATGATTGCAAGGGCTGTGGCGAACGGCTGAAGCCCAAGCCGGGCGACTGCTGCGTATTTTGCTCCTACGGCTCCGTGCCATGTCCGCCGATGCAGGCGGGCCATTGCTGCTCCTGAGAGCCGTCGCCACGTTCCGCTGCCTGCACCCTTCAATAAGGCGGCGGGTTGCGCTAGAGACGTGAAATCAAAAACGGGAGGCCAAAACCCCAATGATCACCGAAATCGCACAAATCGACGTCAAGCCGGGCACCGAGAAAGACTTTGAAGCCGCGGTCGCCAAGGCGCGCCCGCTGTTCCTGCGCGCCAAGGGCGGCAGGGGTTTTGAACTGCACAAGTCGATCGAGAAACCATCACGCTACCGCCTGATGGCCAAATGGGACACGCTGGAAAATCACACCGTCGATTTCAGGGGTTCTGAGGACTTCACCGCGTGGCGCGGACTGGTCGGGCAGTATTTTGCCGCGCCGCCCGAGGTCGAGCACACAGAGACGGTAGTGACCACGGCAGGCTAACGGCTTGCCGGGCGATGCTCAGGCCGCCGCCGCGTCCGCCGAAGATTCGTCGGACTTGAAATAATCGATCAGCACTTTGGCGATGGCGATCAGGGGTAGCGCAAGCGCTATCCCCCAGATGCCGAACACGACGCCCAGCAGAATCTGGAACCCGAACAGCGTGGCCGGCGGAATGTCGAGCGCCTGGCGCTGGATGATCGGAGTAAGAATGTAGCTTTCCAGCGCGTGAACGCCGAGGAAAAGCACGAGCGCGCTGGCCGCCGCAACCCATCCTGTGGCGAGGCTCGCGAGCACCACGATGAGCCCTGCGATCAGCGCGCCGACAGTGGGGATGAAAGCCAGCAGGCCGGCCTGGACACCCAGAATGAACGAGCCCGGGATGCCGATGATCGCAAGCCCGATCCAGGTTACGGCGAAGACCGCGAACATGGTGATGATCTGCGCGATCAGCCAGCGCTCCAGCGTTTCGCCGATGCGGTCGACGATGATCGTGGCGCGCGCGCGATGCCGCGCCGGGGCCATGAACAATAGCCCCTTTCGATAGACGCTTGGTTGCGCCGCAAAGGTCAGGCCCAGAAACAGCACGATGAAGAAATTGCCGACCGCGCTTACGGTGCCCAGCAGCAATTTGAAGGTCTGGCTGACGATGGCGCCGCCGCTCGAGGCAAGCGCGCCGGCGCTGGGAAGGTTGCGCGGAGGGCTAGTGGTCGCCGGTGTCGAGGAATCCGCGGGCGCGGCGTTGGGACTGCCGAGTTCGAAATAGCTGGTGTCGATCCCATTTTTCTCCAGCAACGCTTTCACGCTGACCAGTTGCGACTTGATCGTATCGCTCAGCGCGGTGGCTTGTTGCCTGATCGTGGCGCCGCCGAGGAAGACCACGCCCGACAGGAGGCCCGCGAGCACCAGGCAGACAATTGTCAGCCGTAGCGCGTGCGGCAGCTTGGCGATGCGGCCGAGCATCGCGGTCATGGCGTTGAGCGCGACCCCGAGCAGCATCCCGGCGAAGATCAGAAACAGCGTTGCGGCGAAATACCAGGCGAACATCAATAGCGCGGCGAAACCGATCGCGCCAATGCCACCAACCGAGATCGCCCATGCGAGGTCAGTGCGGGTTGCTTGACGATTGTCAGCCGAGACTGTCACCTTGCGTCCTTCTCACTCCGATGTCCGATCGCACTCTTTCGCCAAACGCCTCCCGGATCAAGCGCAGATGCCCGCGCCGGTTTGACGCCGACGCGCTCGGTGTGCCAAGCGATGAGTAGAAACGGGATCGCAGGGCGCGCGCGGGGCTCAAGGCATGAACTTCAAATGGCTCGGGCCGCTCGCACTCTTGGCCGTTTTGTTTATCGGCGATCAGATCAGGATCAACCGGCCCGGTCACAAATACCGTTTGACCGTCGAGGTCGAAACGCCGGAAGGCCTCAAGTCAGCCAAGGGCGTCATGGCCGTTCATCCCGACCGGGGTTATAGCCGAAGCGGACACACCACCACCAAGGGCGATGCGGTGTTGGTCGATCTCGGCGGCGGCAAGAATCTGGTGGCGCTGCTGGCGCATCGCGACAACACGGTCGATCTCGATGGAATGAATTATGTGGCGTTGCGCGCCTACAAGGCCGCAGGCCAAAACGTCTCGTTCAACGAAATGAGCCGGATGACCGGCGCGGCGCCCGTCACCGGGGCGTTGATCCCGATTCTCGTGAGCTTTGCCGACTTGAGCAATCCCGCGACCGCGCGCACGGTGCCGCCGGACAATCTGGCAGCCGTGCTCGGTCAAGGATTTCGCCTTCACCGCATGACGGCCGAAGTAGTGCCGAACGGGATATGGCCGCTCGATTTCGGCGGCCGGCTCGGGGAGCCCGTGACCCGCGGGATCGAGGCGAAATTGCCCTGGTGGAACGGGACGGCTGCTCCCGCGGCAACAGCGCTTCGGGCGGCCGGGGTGCCGGCCGGTGCGGCGATCGATCCGAGAGAGGTCTTCACGCGAAAATAGCATTACCGCTGTGCGGCGTAACATGTTGATCCCAGCGCGCCGGGCGGGCATGATCTGTGAAAATTTTGCGACGCGGGATTGGATTTGAGGCGATGAGGAGGCCGGTGGTCGGTGTGATCGGGAACGCCTATCGCATCGAAGATCGATTTGCGACACAGATGGTCGGAGAACGAAATCTTCGCGCGGTCGCCGAAGTCTCGGGCGCATTGCCGCTGATGTTTGCCGCCACCCCCGACATTACCGATATCGGCGCTCTTCTGGATGCGGTCGACGGCGTCGTGTTGACGGGCGCCCGCGCCAATGTTCATCCGTCGCGCTTCGGTACCGAGCCGGATTCGCGGCACGAACCCTACGATATCCACCGTGACGACCTGGCGCTGGCCTTGTCGGAGGCCTGCGTCGCCCGTGGCATCCCGCTGTTCGGCATCTGCCGCGGCTTTCAGGAGATGAACGTCGCTTTCGGCGGCTCGCTGCATCCCGAAATCCGCGAACTGCCCGGCCGCATGAACCACCGCATGCCGCGGCTCGAGAATGGCGAAATCCACCCCGATCCCAACGTCATCTTCGCCGACCGCCATGACGTCGCTCTCGTTCCGAACGGCGCCTTCGCAAAAATCCTGGGTTGCGAGACCATCCGGGTGAATTCGCTGCACGGCCAGGGCATCCTCGAACCGGGCCGCCGGGTCGTGGTCGAGGGCGTCGCCGAAGACGGCACCATCGAAGCGATCCGGATTGCGGAGGCCCCAAGCTTTGCGCTCGGCGTGCAATGGCATGCGGAATACGATCCGCAGCGCAATCCGATCAACCGCGCGCTGTTTCAGGCGTTCGGCGAAGCGCTAGAGGCGCACAGGCGGGCCAGCTAGAGCGGGGCTCATGACCGTTGCACCTTCTGCAAACAGAGCGTGCGAGGTGCCCACCCAAAACAAAAGGCGCTCCCACCGGAAGCGCCTGTTGCATTCTCAGACCGTGACGCGCGCAGCGGCGCGTCAAATCACAGCGAATAATACATCTCGAATTCGACCGGATGCGGCGTCATCTCGAAACGCTCGACCTCCGTCATCTTGAGCTCGATATAGCTGTCGATGAAGTCGTCGTCGAACACGCCGCCGTTCTTGAGGAAGCCGCGATCCTTGTCGAGATTTTCCAAGGCTTCGCGCAGCGACCCGCACACCGTCGGGATCGCCTTCAGCTCTTCCTTCGGCAGGTCGTAGAGGTCCTTGTCCATGGCGGGACCGGGATCGAGCTTGTTCTTGATGCCGTCGAGACCGGCCATCAGCATCGCGGCGAAGCCGAGATAGGGATTGGCCATCGGATCGGGGAAACGCACCTCGACGCGCTTGGCCTTTGGATTAGAGGTGTAGGGAATGCGACAGGAGGCCGAGCGGTTGCGCGCGGAGTAGGCGAGCAGCACTGGCGCCTCATAGCCCGGAACCAGCCGCTTGTAGGAATTGGTCGACGGATTGGTGAAGGCGTTGATCGCCTTGGCGTGCTTGATGACGCCGGCGATGTAGGACAAGCAGGTCTCCGAGAGATCGGCGTATTTGTTGCCGGCGAAGACCGGCTTGCCTTCCTTCCAGATCGACTGGTGGCAGTGCATGCCCGAGCCGTTGTCGCCATAGACCGGCTTCGGCATGAAGGTGGCGGTCTTGCCGTAGATATGCGCAACCTGATGGATGCAATATTTGTAGATCTGCATCTGGTCGGCCATCAGCGTCATGGTGTCGAACTTCATGCCGAGCTCGTGCTGGGCGGAAGCGACTTCGTGGTGGTGCTTCTCGACCTTGACTCCCATCTTGGCCATCGCGCCGAGCATTTCCGAGCGCATGTCCTGCACCGAATCCTGCGGCGGAACGGGGAAATAGCCGGCTTTGGTGCGGATGCGGTGACCGAGATTGCCGCCCTCATATTCGGTATCGGAGTTGATCGGCAGTTCGGACGAATCCAGCTTGAAACCTGTGTTGTACGGTGTGGTCTGGAAGCGGACGTCGTCGAACACGAAGAACTCGGCTTCCGGTCCAAAGAAAATCGTATCGCCAACCCCCATCGACTTGACCATCGCCTCGGCCTTCTTGGCCATGCCGCGCGGATCGCGGTTGTAGGGCTCGCCGGTGGTCGGCTCGAGCACGTCGCAGGTGATGACCATGGTGGTCTCTGCGAAGAACGGATCGATCACCGCGGTGACCGGATCGGGCATCAGGCACATGTCGGATTCGTTGATCGCCTTCCAACCGGCAATGGACGAGCCGTCGAACATCAGACCCTCGGCGAAACTGTCCTCCTCGATCATGCCCACGTCGAAGGTCACATGTTGCCACTTGCCGCGCGGATCGGTGAAACGCAGGTCGACGTATTTGACGTCGTTGTCCTTGATTGATTTCAGGACGTCTTTGGCGGTTTTCATGAATACCCCTTTTGGATTGCAAGCATCACAAGTCGTCGCGAACTGGCCGCGGGTTCAGCGACCGCGGGTCATGCTCATTACCGTTGCGGGATGCTCAATACAATATCAGTTTGTGGGCAAATCCGGCTCAGATCGCATCCAGTCCGGACTCCCCGGTCCTGATGCGAATGGCTTCTTCTATGTTGGAGACGAAGATCTTGCCGTCGCCGATACGTCCGGTCTGGGCCGCGCGCCTGATCGCGTCGATCGCCTTTTCGACCAGATCCTCCGAGATCACGATCTCGATTTTCACTTTGGGTAGAAAGTCCACGATGTACTCCGCGCCGCGATAGAGTTCAGCGTGACCCTTTTGCCGCCCGAAACCCTTGGCTTCGGTGACGGTAATTCCTTGTAGTCCAACTTCCTGAAGCGCTTCCTTCACCTCGTCGAGCTTGAATGGCTTGATGATGGCTTCGATTTTTTTCACAGAACGCCTCCCGGGCACTTTCATCTTCTAGACAGCAGGTTTGCTTCTCAGTTGTCAGTTGCGCTGACGTCACGCAGGTTGTTCGATCGTTGTCCTGCCGGGCTGCCGGGGACACTCCAAGATTTCGTCAAGATTCGCCGTTGAGCACGATCATCCAGAGCCGGCTCCTCAAAAGCAGGGTCTATGCCAAGTTGCTAAGATGCCTGATTTCGAAATGTTATCAGCCCTTTAACAGGTGTTCGCTAGGGGTGGGACCGAACGGCGCACAGTACCCTAGCCTATGAAATAGGCAAACGGATCATTCGATATGCAATCATCGAACGTCCGGCTTCGCATGGCATGGGAAATGCCTCAGGATAAGGCGCTTTTGCCGGGGAATTAGCATGGAAGTTCTGACGCCAGCCGAGATGGAACGAGCCGACCGGCTCACCATCGCCGCGGGCACACCAGGTTTTGCGCTGATGCTCAGCGCCGGGCAGGCGGTCGCCGAGGCCGCGATGGACCTTGCCGAGGAGGGACCGATCCTCGTGGTCGCCGGCCGCGGCAACAATGGCGGCGACGGTTTTGTCGCGGCCGCCGAACTCGCCGCCCGCGGCCGCGAGGTTTCGGTCATCCTGTTGTGCGAGCGCGACAGCCTGCAAGGCGACGCAGCATCCGCAGCGCGGGGATGGAAATATCCGGTAAAGCCGTTCAACCCGCAGGCGATCGGCAAGCCGGCACTGATCATCGATGCCCTGTTCGGCGCCGGCCTCAACCGTCCCGTCAAGGGCGAGCCGCACGACATGATCGAGGCGATCAATGCCAACGGCGCGCCGGTCCTCGCCGTCGATCTGCCGAGCGGCATCAACGGCGATACCGGGGCGGTGATGGGCACAGCTGTTCGCGCCACCGAGACCGTGACCTTCTTCCGGCGCAAGCCCGGCCACTTATTGTTGCCCGGCAGGATCCACTGCGGCCGCGTGCGCGTCGCCGATATAGGTATCGATCCACGCGTGCTTGAGGAAATACAGCCGAAGACGTTCGAGAACGTTCCACAGTTCTGGCGCAACTCTTTTCCGGTGCCGCGGATCGACGGTCATAAATATGCCCGCGGCCACACCATCGTGGTTTCCGGCGACATCGCGGCAACCGGCGCGGCACGGATGGCGGCGCGCGGGTGCTTGCGGGCCGGCGCCGGACTTGTCACGCTGGCCTCGCCGCGCGATGCACTTGTGGTCAACGCCACGGCACTTACTGCGGTGATGGTTCGCCCGATCGATACCGTGGTCGAGTTTGCCGAGCTGTGGACCGACAGGCGTCTCAACACCTGCGTGATCGGGCCGGGCGCGGGTGTCGGCGAGCGGACGCGCGATTTTGTCCTGACCGCACTGTCGGCAACGCGAAACCTGGTGCTGGACGCGGATGCGCTGACGAGTTTTGCCGCGGCACCCGACCGGCTGTTCGAGGCGATTAAAGCATCGCACGATCCACAGGTTGTCCTCACCCCGCATGAGGGCGAATTTCCGCGGCTGTTCAGCGACATCAGCAATAAACATCCACTTCGTTCGAAACTCGAACGGGTGCGCGCAGCCGCCGAGCGCTCCGGTGCGATCGTGCTGCTCAAGGGGCCGGATACGGTGGTGGCATCGCCCGACGGCCGCGTCACCATCGCCTACAACGCGCCGCCCTGGCTCGCCACCGCCGGCGCCGGCGACGTGCTGGCGGGAATCATCGCCGGCCTGTTGGCGCAAGGCCTGGCCGCCTTCGAGGCCGCGTCGATCGGGGTCTGGATGCATGGCGATGCCGCGCGTGAGGCGGGCCCCGGCCTGATCGCGGAAGACCTGTCGGAGACATTGCCCGCGGTGCACCGTCGCCTCTACGACGAGTTCGGCATCGATTATTGAGGGCCGCTTTGGCCCTCGGAAGCGAGGCGATGCTTTGTCACCAGCCGGAGCGGAGGAAATGCCATGCAATCGATGGCGTCGAATTGCACTTGAAGCCCGCCCCTAAAACTCTCGGCAAAGGCCAAGGCATCGTGGTTTCGTTCGTCGCGAATACGGGTGCCTAGCGTGCAATGTGGTATCCATTGGCCCGGTCGATAGCAGGATCGGCACAGCGTCGGATCGATCTTTGCGTGGATAATGCTGTGCAATCGGAGGAGGGGCTCTTGCGGTTCTGGATCAAGCCAGAGCA
>DATBYN010000004.1:0-2928 GCA_036513695.1 Bradyrhizobium sp.
CTGGCCGACCACATCGTGCTCTTGAAGCACAATGACCAGGCGCTCGAAGTGTCGCGCACCGGCCGCTACGTCCAGAAGTGGCTGGAGGACGACCGCTGGGACATTCCCTTGAGCGAACTGCCGCCCGATTGCGCCACCGCGCTCGGCGAGGCCGCGGCCTGCGCGGTTGCAACCAATCGTCCCTATCTCGCCGCCGCGCATTGCGTGCGCGACGGGTTGGTTCAGACCTACGATATCCTGGCTCTGCCGACGTCCTCGCGTTGGGGCGGGACACTGATCGGGACTTACGTCAACGAGCGAGCTTCGCGGTACAATCTGCTGGATGCGATTTTTTCGACCACCGACGAAGGCGTGCTGTCGCTCGCGACGATTCGCGATTTGAGCGGCCAGCCGTTCGACTTCCAGATCGTCCACCACAATCAGGGCACGTCACGGCTGCTCAAGCTGCCGCCGAGCGGCCTGTTGTGGCGCCGGCTCAGCGCCGGCGGAAATCTGTTATGCCTGCCGGAGGTCGTCGGGCGTTTGCTCGCCGTCGTCAACAGCGGCAACCGGGATCAGTTCGAAATCGACAGCGATGATCGTAACCTCCGGCTTAGCGTCACGGCATTCGGCGACATTCTCGCGCTGACGATTTCGGACGTGACGGCGCTGAAGCGGCGCGAAGCTTCGTTTCGCCTGCTGTTCGACAACAACCCGATGCCGATGTGGGTGTTCGACGCGGAGACGACCGGGTTCCTCAGCGTCAATGACGCAGCGGTGCAGCACTATGGCTACAGCCGCGAGACCTTTCTGCGCATGGAGCTCCGGGAAATCTGGCCCGAGGACGAGTGTGCAATCCACGCCGAGGCGCTAAAGGAGATCGGCGATGCCTTCTATTCCGGCCGCCACTGGCGGCATCTCAAGGCCGATGGCAGCGAGATCGAGGTACTGACATATGGACGACGCGTCTCTTTCGAGGGCCGCGAGGGCTATCTCGTCGCCATCGTCGACATCACCGAACGACGCCAGGCCGAGGCGCGGATCGCCCACATGGCCCATCACGACGGCCTGACCAATCTGGCGAACCGCGAACTCTATCAGGACCGTCTCAAACAGGCGCTCGAGCAGGCCGCCCCCGGGAACAAGCGAGTGGCGGTGTTGTGCGTCGACCTCGACTTGTTCAAGAACGTCAACGATTCATTCGGCCATCCGATGGGCGACCGACTGCTGAAGCAGGTCGCCGACCGGCTGCGCTCGGAAGTTCGCGGCAACAATCTCGCAGCACGCCTCGGCGGCGACGAGTTCGCGGTCATCCTGGCTTCCGATGTCTCGCCGAAGGAAGCGAGCGGCTTTGCGACCAGGCTGATCCAGATCTTGAGCGCCGGCTATGACATCGACGGCATCGAGGTCGTCATCGGCGCCAGCATCGGCATTGCGCTTTCGCCCGGCGACGGCGCGACAAGCGAGGAACTGATGCGCAACGCCGACATGGCGCTGTACCGCGCCAAGTCGGACGGCGGCGGCGTTCACCGCTTCTTCGAGCGCGAGATGGACCGGCAGGCGCAAAAGCGCCGCGACATGGAGGTCGACCTGCGCCGCGCGTTTGGCAATGGCGAATTCGAGCTGCACTATCAGCCGCTGGTGGACATCGCCGCCGACCGGATCTCGGGCTTTGAGTCGCTGTTGCGTTGGCGGCATCCCGAAAAGGGCATGATCTCGCCCGCGGAGTTCATCCCCGTTGCCGAGGATATCGGCCTGATCGCCCCGCTCGGCGAGTGGGTGTTGCGGGAAGCGTGCAGCGAGGCGGTGAAATGGCCCGCGGAAATCAAGGTCGCCGTCAATCTGTCGCCGGTGCAGTTTCGCAGCCGCAACCTGGTTCAGGTCGTGATCTCGGCGCTAGCAAATTCCGGATTGTCGCCAACGCGGCTCGAGCTTGAAATCACCGAATCACTGTTTCTGGCCGAGACCGAGGCGAACCTTGCGATCCTGCACCAATTGCGCGAACTCGGTATCAGCATTTCGATGGACGATTTCGGCACCGGATATTCCAGCCTGAGCTATCTCCGTAGCTTTCCGTTCGACAAGATCAAGATCGACCGCTCGTTCGTGAAGGATCTCGCAGAGCGATCCGATTGCGTGGCGATCGTGCGGGCGATCTCGGGCCTTGGCCGCAGCCTCAACATCACCACGACCGCCGAGGGCGTGGAAACCATGGACCAGCTCGACTGGTTGCGCGCCGAAGGCTGCAACGAAGTGCAGGGCTTTCTGTTCAGCGCGGCGAAACCCGCCGCCGAGGTCGAAGCGCTGCTGTTCAGGTTTGGCGAGCGCGCATCGCAGGCGGCGTGACGCAACGATTCAAAACCGCGTCACGATATCCGACAGTTGCGGCCGCGGGCGGTCTTCGCTCGGTTTCGACGGCGTGCCGATGTGAATAAAACCGGCGAGCTTTTCGTCGGCTTTCAATCCGAGGCCGTCGAGCACGTCGCGGTCGAACGCGAACCAGCCGGTCAGCCAGCACGCGCCATAGCCGAGCGCGGTCGCCGCGGTGACGATGTTCATCGCGCTGGCGCCCGCCGACAATTCCTGCTCCCAGGGCGGCACCTTGGGATGCGGTTTTGTCAGGCTGACCACCCCAATCACCAGCGGCGCGTCGGTGAGCCGGCGCTTTTCGACCTCGATGTCGTAAGGCTGGCTTTGCGGATTCTTCCGAGCAAACACCTTTGCGATGACCTCGCCGGCGCGAACGCGCGCGTCGCCCTCGAACACGATAAAACGCCACGGCGTCAGCTTGCCGTGATCGGGCACCCGCGCGCCGATGGTCAGGATGGTTTCGAGTTCGGCGGGCGAGGGGCCGGGACCGCTCATCTCGCGCGGCTTGACCGAGCGGCGGGTTTTCAGGAATTCAATGGCATCGGGCACGGGCAATCCATGATTCACGTCGCTGAGCGA
>DATBYN010000005.1:0-13808 GCA_036513695.1 Bradyrhizobium sp.
TTCAAGGCCGGCCGTCTCTCCAGCATCCGGGCGCTGGTCGACACATTTGACCTGGTCGAGCAGGCGCTCGGGCGCCCGATTCATTTGCCGAAGATCGCATCGATGGCTTAATCGTTCTTGTAGCCCGGATGGAGCGAAGCGAAATCCGGGAACACCGCCCCCCGGATTGCGCGGAGCCTGTCATCGGGCGCGCGTTCGCGCGACCCGTTGGCTCCATCCGGGCTACGCTCTAACAATGACGTGAGCGCTGTCGCCACAATTTCGCGCTGATGTGCTCACATTCTCCCCCACCAGGAATGCGGGCGGGGTCATGATTTCCAGAACACGATACAGCCGGGCGATGCTGCTGATGCTCGCGGCCGGTTTTAGCGCGGCGTTGGTGCTGCCGGCGCGGGCGCAGGCGGTGCCGGCGGACGAAAATCCGGAAATGCCGGCGGCGGAAGCCGACGCTCCCGAGGCCAACGACGCCGACATCAAGGATTTGCAGCTGGACTGGAGCCAGCTCAATGTCGATGCGTCGACGCTTTCCACCAATCCGGCGTCGAAGCGGACGACGCCGAAACCCGGCACGGCTGCCGAAATGTCGTGGTCGTCCAATGGCAAGCCGAATGGCGCCGCCGGCGTTTCGGTGAAGCAGCCGCTGTCGCCGTTCTGGGATACGCGGATCGGCGCTGATATGACCGTGACAAGACAGCCCACGACGATGTCGGAGCTGTTGTCCGAAAAAGCCACCAATGGCGGCAACGAACCGCAATCCGGCGGTTCGGCATGGGCGGCGATCACCGCCCCCGGCGTCGGCTCGATCTGGGACAAGACCGCGGTCGAAGCCCGCGTCGACCCGGGCCAGGAGCAGAGCAAGCTCGGCACTTCCGTGAGCAAGTCGCTGCCGCTGAGCGAGCAATATTCGCTCACCTTGCAGAACGGCTACAACGTCATCCAGCAGGGCGTCGTGCCGGTGCCTGGGATTGCCGCGCATCCGTCGCGGAATTACCAGACCGAGCAATCGGCGAAGCTCTCCATCACCGACACCGGGACCAGCCTTGTCGCCGGCCAGACGCTGTCGACCACCGACGACAAATGGCTGCGCAAGATCGGCGCCGAGCAGAAATTGTTCGATGGCGTCTCCGTATCGGCCACGGTCGGCGAGACGCCGCAGGGCGCGACCAACAAGAGCCTCACTGCGGGCTTCAAGCACAGCTGGTAACGGCCGTTTCAGCCTATTCCCAGCGAAAGATCGAGCATTGCCGCATATTGGCCGCGATGCGGTCAAAATCAGCAGCACTGATGGGGGTGGTTTACTTTCGTCGTGCGGGGGACATCCGCGCTCGCATCACACGCGAAACAGGGGAATAGCCGATGAACGTCATTCGTTCCGAAAAGATTGAATCAACTGAAGAGGACCCGAACCTCGCCGCGGTCACCGAAGTCGAGGCTGGCATCCGCGACTTCGTGCGCAACGACGTCGCCTATCTGCGCCGCCCCGCCGGCGCGACTGGTGGCGCCGATCCGACGCCCGAGACCAGCACGGAGGCGACCGTCAACAATGTCAACTCGCTGATCCAGCGGGTTGCCGGCTCCTCGCTCGCCGAAATCGAAAATCTGATTTCCGAACTGGAAAGCCTGCGCGACCTGTTGCACGCGGAAGGCCAGCGCGTACAGCGCGAGATTTCGGGTTATGCCCAGCTCAGCCAGGCCGCGATGAAATCCACCCGCATGATCGCCGACAACGTCACGCAGTGGAAGCGCGCCGCTGACGGCCTTCGCAACAGCTGAGCCGTTTTCCGTCCGTCAAGCTATTACGCTCGTCATTCCGGGGCGCGTCGAAGACGCGAACCCGGAATGACGCTGACGTTGAACTTATCCGACCTTGCCGCGACCAAGAGCACGCATCCATGAGCTGGGCGGGACACGTCTTGATGAAGAGCATTCGACCTGACAATACCGATCCTATCCCATTGCGGACCTCGCCGCACCGGATGGGCACCATCATGCTGCGTTTTGTCGGCTTGCTGGCGATCGCGATCGCGGCGCTGGCGTTCGCCTGGAGCCGCTGATTTTTCCGCTATGGTTAGCGAAATCTGACTTATCGGCTGGCGATGACCGCGCCTTCGAGCGAATAGGCGCCGTTGGCATAGCTCTTCACCACCATCACGGCGGTGAGCATCACCACCAGCGTCACGGTTGCGAAGATAAAGCCGACAATTTTCAGGCCGTTGCGGTCCGCCATGGTCATCCCCAGCATTCTGTCCCTTCAGTCCAGTATGGCAGGCGCAAGGTTCAAAATACGTTAGCGGAAAATAGTTCCACGAGCGTTTCAGGAGTGCTTCGTCCAGGCTATGGCGCGCGATCCCGCCTTGGCACGAAGGCGGTCGCCAGCAGGGAAAACACGGGCTCGCCGTGCTGGTTGGCGCCGGTGTTGCGGGCCTGCAGGATGCCCCATTCGGGGCGCTTGTCCGAGGTGCGCAGGGATTCGACCTCGCTGGCAAAACTGATGGTGTCGCCGGCCAGCACCGGCTTGATCCAACGCAGGTCGCGAAAGCCCGGCGACGGTCCCCAGATCGCGACCTTCTCGCCACGCGCAGTCGCCTCCGCGGCAAGACGCTGGCCGTCGGCCACCAGGAGCTTCATGCAGACCGAGCCGACATGCCAGCCCGAGGCGGCGAGCCCGCCGAACAGCGACTTCTTGCCTTCCTCCTCGTCGAGATGGAAGCGCTGCGGATCGAACTGCCTTGCGAATTTCTTGATTGCGTCGGCAGTGAAGGTGAACGATCCCAGTTCGCGCCGTTGCCCGATCTCGATATCCTCGAAAAACCGCATCAGCCCGCCTGCCCTGCCGCGCGCCGCCCCATGAGGATCGGCGAGACCATCTCGCATAGCGCCTGCCCCGCCGCGTTGCGGATCACGCCCTTGAATGTCACGATGCCGGTCTCGGGGCGGCTGCGCGAGACCCTCGCCTCCGTCACCTCGATATCGAGCGTGAGATCATCGCCCGGCCGCATCGGCGCCAGCCAGCGCACCTCGTTGACGCCGGGCGAGCCCAGCGACGCGCTGCGTCCGACAAAGCCGTCGACCATCATCCGCATCATGAGCGAGCAGAGATGCCAGCCCGAACCCGACAGGCCTTTCAGCATCGAACGCGAGGCGGCTTCCTCGTCGAGATGCATCGGCTGCGGATCGAACTCGGCGGCAAATGCAATAATCTCTTCGCGCGAGACGTGGCGCGGTCCGAATGTGCCGAAATGGCCGGGCGGGAAATCTTCGAAGCTCAGGGTCATGACGGGGGATTGGTGTGAGGCAGGCCCGATTGTGGCCGCACTTTACGGCAATCTCAACCCGCCCACTCGCATGGCTCGTGCTCCGCGGGCGAGCACCGCCCTTATCCCCAGCGCGTCACCCGATCTTGCGGGCGGCAGCGTTCGGAGCTAGGCCCTGTGCTGGGGGCCGCGATATCTGAGTTTCGACTTTGCCGGGGGAGAACGCGAGATGTTTGAATTTCGGGATCTGTTTCAGTGGGACCGCTTTATCACGCCGACCATCATCAAGACCTTTTACTGGCTGGTGATCGCGCTGATCTGCCTGTTCGGCATCTCCGGCATCATTTCCGGATTGGCCGCGATGGCGATCAACCCGTTCGGCGGATTCATCGTGCTGCTGTATTCGATCGCCAGCGTGGTGGTCGGGGTCATCTTCTCGCGCATCGCCGCCGAGTTCGTCCTGATCGTGTTTCGCATCAACGAGCATCTCGGCGCAATCCGCGACCAGGGGACGGGGGCGGGGCATTAGCCGAGATCAATTATTAAACCGGAAATGCATGACGTCGCCGTCGGCGACGACGTATTCCTTGCCTTCCAGCCGCAGCTTGCCGGCGTCGCGGGCACCGGCCTCACCGCCGAGCGCGACGTAATCGGCATAGGCGATGGTCTCGGCGCGGATAAAACCCTTTTCGAAATCGGTGTGGATCACGCCCGCCGCCGCCGGCGCCTTGGTGCCGCGGTGGATGGTCCAGGCCCGCGCCTCCTTCGGCCCGACGGTGAAATAGGTGATGAGGTCGAGGAGCTGATAGCCGGCGCGGATCAGCCGGTCGAGGCCGGCTTCCTCCAGCCCCAGCGTGTCGAGAAACTCGGTGCGCTCCTCGCGCGACAGCGTTGCGATCTCGGACTCGATCTTTGCCGAGATGGTGACGGCAACCGCGCCCTCCTCTTTGGCCCGCACCGCAACGGTCTCGGAAAACTTGTTGCCTGTGGCGGAGGAAGCTTCCTCGATATTGCAGACGTAAAGCACAGGCTTTGAGGTCAAGAGGCCGAGCATGCCGAAGGCGCGCTCTTCTTCGGGCTTCCGCTCCAAGAACCGCGCCGGCTTGCCCTCGCGCAAAAGCACCAGCGCGCGGTTGACGAGGTCGAGCTGCTCTTTTGCCTCTTTGTCGTTGCCCTTTGCCTTCTTGGTCAGATTGTCGACGCGCTTTTCCAGGCTGTCGAGGTCGGCGAGCATCAATTCGGTCTCGATGGTCTCGATATCGGCCAGCGGCGCGATCTTGCCTTCGACATGGGTGATGTCGGAATCTTCAAAACACCTCACCACATGCGCGACCGCATCGACCTCGCGGATGGTGGCGAGAAACTGGTTGCCGAGGCCCTCGCCTTTCGAGGCGCCGCGCACCAGACCCGCGATATCGACAAAGGTCAGGCGCGTCGGAATGATCTGCGCGGATTTGGCAATTTCAGCCAATTTGTCGAGTCTCTGATCGGGCACCGCGACCTCGCCGACATTCGGCTCGATGGTGCAGAACGGATAATTCGCCGCCTGCGCGGCCGCCGTCTCGGTCAGCGCGTTGAACAGCGTCGACTTGCCGACATTGGGCAATCCGACGATACCGCATTTGAATCCCATGATCTGTCCTGAAACCCGTTCGTCATGATCGGCACGTTAGGGAGCGCTGCCGTCGTCCTTGTCGAAAAATCCCTTGGCCTGCATCGCCAGATGCACCTTGTTCTGGAACGTCGAGTCGCGGCCGGTCGCGAGCAGTCCGGCGTTATCGGCGACTGCTTCGCAGAGCGCGGCAACCCAGGGCTGGTCGTCCTTGGCGAAGTCGGACAGCACATGGCCGTGCACCAACTCCTTGATGCCGGGGTGGCCGATCCCGAGCCGCACCCGGCGATAGTCGTTGCCGATATGCGAGGTGATCGAACGCAGCCCGTTATGGCCTGCGATGCCGCCGCCGACCTTGACGCGCACCTTGGCAGGCGGCAGTTCGAGTTCATCCTGAAACACGGTGATATCGCCTGCCGCGAGCTTGAAGAAGTTCGCCGCCTCCTGAACCGCCCGTCCCGACTCGTTCATGAAAGTCGCAGGCCGCAGCAGGATCACCCGCTCATGATCGAGCGTGCCTTCCGCGGTCTCGCCCTGAAAACGGCGGCGCCAGGGGGCAAACCCGTGACGCCGCGCAATCTCATTTACGGCCATGAAGCCGATATTGTGCCGGTTATGCGCGTGTTTCGGACCGGGATTGCCGAGGCCAACAAACAGTCGCATGACGCGGCATCCCGCGCCCGATTACTTCTTCTTGTCGCCACCGCCGGCGGGCGCCTTGGCGCCAGCCGCCGGCGCTTTCGCACCGGCCGCGGGAGCTGCAGCCCCTGCCGCGGGCGCGGCCGCAGCGGCGCCAGGTGCACCTGCCGCCGGAGCCGCACCGGGCGCCGCAGCAGCAGCGGTACCGGCCGCAGCGGCAGCCGCCGCAGCAGCTTTCATTTCCTCCGCGTAGCCGGACGGCGGCACGATCGTCACCAGCGTCACGTCCTCGCGCAGCAGCGCCTTCACGCCCGGCGGCAGCTTGATGTCCGACAGATGCAGCGAATAGCTGATTTCCAGACCGCTGACGTCAGCCTCGACATATTGCGGGATGTTGTCGACCGAGCATTCCAGCTCGATGGTGTGGGTGACGATGTTGACGGTGCCGCCGCGCTTCACGCCCGGCGCACTTTCCGCGCCTACGATGTGCAGGGGAACGCTGACGCGGAGGGTGGCACCCTCGCCGAGCCGCATGAAATCCACATGCAGCGGAAAATCGCGCACCGGATCGAGATGGAAGTCGCGCGGAATCACGCGGTGCTTCTTGCCCTCCAGATCGATGTCGTAGATCGTGGTCAGGAACCGGCCGGCCAGGATGCGCTGGCGCAGTTCGGCGTCGTCGACCGAAATGGTCGTGGGGGGCTGGTTGTTGCCATAGATCACTCCGGGCACTCTCCCGGCGCGACGCTCTGCCCGGGCGGCCCCCTTGCCGCTCTTCGGACGTGCGGTCGCCTTCAATTCCTTGACGGTCGCCATCTTGTTTAAGTCCTTGTTTTCTAAAAAGTTATGGGCCGCATCGCGGCCCGTTCCACCTCCACAGCAAGCCTCCAGGGGTGCGGGGGCTGCGGACGTGGCGGCGTTCTAGCCGCAAAGTGCGGAAATGACAAGGAAATGCGGGGATTTTTCTGAGGGTTTGGGGGCAATAAACCCCAAAACTCGTCATTGCCGGGCTCGACCCGGCAATCCATCCCCTTCGCAGGAGTCTTATGAAGGTGGATGGATGCCCGGATCAAGTCCGGGCATGACGCTGAGCACCATCCGCCTTCAGGCCGTCGGCGAGTTCCCGAGTTTGGCTTCCAGTGCCGCGATGCGCGCTTTCAGCGCCTCATTTTCCTCGCGCGCCAGTCGCGCCATGTCCTTGACCACCTCGAACTCCTCGCGCTTGACCACGTCGAGGTCGCGCAGGAATTTTTCGGCCTGGTTGCGGACCACGGTGTCAACCTCGCGCTTGACGCCCTGTGCGGCGCCCGCGGCGTCGTTCATCAGCCGCCCGATCTCGTCGAAAAACCGATTGGTGGTCTGGGTCATCTCTGGAATTCTCCCTGCGCGCTGGTAGGTCAGACAATGGCGATCCCTGCGGCGCGGTTCAAGTCCGGTCTTGGCTACAAAACGCCGCTTGCCTTGTCATGTTCCGGTTTCCTTGCGATCGTATCGATTGCCGAACCAACGAACCGAGAAACCAGAAGCGGGAAGAAGCGCCCATGATCGACCAGCAGATCGAAATCCCGACCAAGGACGGTCACACCACCACCTTCATCAGCCATCCCGAGCGCGGCGGACCTTTTCCCGTCATTATCTTCTACATGGACGCGCCGGCGATCCGCGAGGAGCTGCGCGACATGGCGCGGCGGCTCGCCACGTCAGGCTATTACGTGATGCTGCCGAACCTCTATTACCGCGCCGGCGTCATGGAGCTTGGGCCGCTGCCGGCCGACCCGGAAGCGCCCGAGCGCAAACGGATGTTCGGATACATGAACTCCATCAACATCCCCCTGGTCATGGAGGATACACGCGCGCTGCTCGCCTATGCCGAAGGCCAATCGGCCGCGAACACGCGCATTGTCGGCACGGTCGGCTATTGCATGAGCGGACGCTATGCCATCAACGCGGCGACGCATTTTCCGGAACGCGTCAAGGCGGCGGCATCGATCTACGGAACCCATCTCGCGACCGACCAGTCCGACAGTCCGCATCTGGCCGGAAAGAAGACAAAAGCCGAACTCTACTTCGGCTGCGCCGAGAGCGATATCTACGCGCCGATGGAGATCATCGAGAAAGTGAAACAGGGAGTGAAGGACAGCGACGCCAACGCCGAGGTCGAGATCTATCCCGGCACCCATCACGGTTTTGCGTTTCCGAAGCGGCCGGTTTACCACCGCGACGCCGCCGAGCGGCATTGGGAACGGCTTTTGGCGCTATATCGCCGCAACCTCGGATAACGGCTAACAAGGCAAGAAATGAGACTGCTCGCATTTTCCGACATCCATCATAATCTGGTGGCTGTGAGGAAATTGCGAGCCTTGGAGACGAATTCGTTCGACGCTATCGTGGTTGCGGGAGATATCGGAAGCGCGAGTGCCGAAGAATTCTTCAGGATTCTCTCGACGTTCAAATGCCCCATCCTGTATGTCTACGGAAATTGGGATCACGAGTTAAGTTACAGCAAGTCTTATGGCGACCATTGTCACCTCATCCATTCCAACGTCGTGACAATTGGGGACCTTCATTTCACGGGTTTCAGCGGATGCCCGACCAACTGGGGCAATAACCCGATCGCACGCAGAATCCTTGCCAAACCCGAGAAGACCGATGCTGCCCAGGTCCGCCGTGCCAAGAGTTCAGTTCTCGAATTGAACCGCGTGAGCGTCCGCAAGGCTATCAGAAAGGCTGCGGTCGATCCGCGCAAATGTGTGGTCGTTACCCACCAGCGTCTCGCGCGATTGAGCGAGGAAATCCCTGGCGCGCTTCTCCATCTGTTCGGGCACCTCCACCGATATTCGGACCAGATCTACAAGGGTACGCGATATATCGACGTCGCGACGCTTGATCGTCCCGTCCCGGTCCGACCCCGTGCCAAGAAACGATGGGCGATGGAAGATTGCCGCAATGTGAATGCCGGCAATTACGTGACGATCGAAATCAGTTCTACACAAGGGATCAGCGCCCAATGCGTGTCCTTGCGGCGGGATTATCCGGATTGGCTGCCGCTCGAAGATTCCAGCGTCCTTGCGGCCGACTGGATAGCTGAAGAGAAAAGTTGGGCGAATCCCTCTAAGATACCCACACCAGATCCAGCAGGTTGTTGATGCCCTTTCTCGCGATTGATTTTCCGGTGTTCGACCCGATCGCCATTGCGATCGGGCCGATCGCGATCCGCTGGTACGCGCTGGCCTATATCGGCGGCATCGTGCTGGGCTGGATTTACGCCCGCGCGCTGCTCAAGAACGAGAAACTATGGGGCGGGCCGGCGCCGATCACACTGCCGCAGATGGATGATTTTATTCTTTGGGTCACGGTCGGCATCATCCTCGGCGGCCGCACGGGTTACGTGCTGTTCTACAATCTGCCGTTCTTCGTCGCGCATCCCGCCGAGATCTTTGAACTCTGGAAGGGCGGCATGTCGTTTCACGGCGGTTTTCTGGGCTGCGTCGCCGCGGTGATCTGGTTTTGCAGGAAAAACAACCTTCCTATCCTCTCGCTCGGCGATATCACCACCGCAGTCGGACCGATCGGTCTGTTCCTCGGGCGGCTCGCCAACTTCATCAACAGCGAATTGTGGGGCCGGCCGGCCGATCCCAGCCTGCCCTGGGCGATGGTGTTTCCCAATGGCGGGCCGCTGCCGCGCCATCCGAGCCAGCTTTACGAGGCGGGGCTCGAGGGGATCCTGCTGTTTACCATCCTGGCGGCGATGATTCGTATGGGCGCCTTGAGGCGGCCGGGGCTGATCCTCGGCAGTTTTATCGCGCTTTACGCCTTGGCCCGTATCACCGGCGAATTTTTCAGGGAGCCCGACCCGCAGCTCGGGTTTTTGTGGGGCGGGCTGACCATGGGTATGCTGCTCTCGGTGCCGATGATCATTGCAGGGGCCATCCTTATTGTGGTGGCATGGCGCCGTAAAAGCCCGAGGCAGATAGCTGAACCCGCCGAGGGGAGGCCGTGACCGAATATTCGCCGCTGCAGTCCGAGCTCAAGAAGCTGATCAAGACATCCGGGCCGATGCCGGTCTGGCGCTACATGGAGCTGTGCCTGACGCATCCGAAATTCGGCTATTACGTCTCGCGCGATCCGCTCGGGCGCGAGGGCGATTTCACCACCGCGCCCGAAGTCAGCCAGATGTTCGGCGAATTGCTAGGGCTTTGGGCCGCGTCAGTATGGAAGGCGATCGGCTCGCCACAGCTGCTGCGGCTGATCGAGCTCGGACCCGGCCGCGGCACCATGATGGCGGATGCGCTGCGCGCGCTGCGGGTGCTGCCGCCGCTCTATCAAACGCTCAGCGTTCATCTCGTGGAAATCAACCCGGTGCTGCGCGAAAAACAGCAGTCGACGCTGTCGGGTGTGCGAAATATCGCCTGGCACGACAGCATCGACGACGTTCCCGAAGGTCCCGCGGTCATTTTCGCCAATGAGTATTTCGACGTGCTGCCAGTTCACCAGGTGGTGAAAGGCGAGACCGGCTGGCACGAGCGTGTGGTGGAGCTCGATGGCAACGGCAAGCTGGAGTTCGGTGCCGCCACCGATCCGATCCCGCGCTTTGAGGTGCTGCTGCCGCCTTTGGTGCGCGCGGCGCCGGTTGGCGCCGTATTCGAATGGCGTCCCGACGCCGAGATCATGAAGATCGCGACACGCGTGCGCGATCAGGACGGCGCGGCGCTGATCATCGATTACGGGCATTTGCGCAGCGACGCCGGCGATACCTTTCAGGCCATCGCCCGCCACAGTTTTGCCGATCCCTTGAAAAATCCCGGCCAGGCCGATGTCACCGCCCATGTCGATTTCCAGGCGCTGGTGCGCGCCGCAGAGGATATTGGCGCGCGCGTTCATGGCCCGGTGTCGCAAGGTGATTTCTTAACACGGCTCGGCATCGAAACGCGCGCGGTGACGCTGATGGCCAAGGCCTCGCATGAGGTTTCCGAGGACATATCGGGCGCGCTGAAACGGTTGATCGGCGGCGGCCGCAGCGGCATGGGTGCGATGTTCAAGGTGCTGGCGGTCTCCGAACCCAACCTCACCGCACTCGCCGGGTTTGCCGACGAGCAGGAAAGCAAGGCTCAGCTGCCATGACGCTGGCTTCGCCGCTGCTCTCGGCCGTCCCTGGCCTGCGCCACGCTTTCTTCACGCGCGAGGGCGGCATTTCCGACGGTATTTATCAAAGCCTCAATGGCGGCCTCGGCTCGAACGACGATCCGGCCAAGGTTGCGGAGAACCGCCGCCGGATGGCCGAACAGGTCGGCGTTGAGCCGCAACATTTTCTCAGCGTCCATCAGACTCATTCGCCCGACGTGGTGGTGGCGTCCGGACCCTGGCAGAGCACGTCGCGGCCGCTCGCCGACGCCATCGTGACGCGGACCGAAGGCCTCGCCATCGGCGCCAGCGCCGCCGACTGCGGGCCGATCCTGCTCGCCGATCCCCGCGCGCGGGTGATCGGTGCGGCGCATGCCGGCTGGAAGGGCGCGCTGACCGGCATTTTGGAAGCTACCGTCGACGCGATGGAAAAGCTCGGTGCCGAACGCTCCGGCATCGTCGCCGCGATCGGACCGCTGATCCGCCAGCGTTCGTACGAAGTCGGCAACGAATTCGTCGAGCGTTTTATCGAGGCCGACGCGGAAAATGCGCTGTTCTTCCTCCCCGCCGCGCGCGAAAACCACGCGATGTTCGATCTCGCCGGCTTCATCCGGATGCGGCTTGAGAACGCAGGCGTATTGATGATCGACGATACCGGCGCCGACACCTATTCCGACGCGCGCTTTTTCAGCTATCGCCGCTCGGTGCATTTGAAGGAGCCGGACTACGGCCGGCATGTCCACGCGATCGCGCTGGAGCGCTGAATGGCAAACCCGGCCTAGCCGGCAACGAGCGGGTACTATGGAGTGACCATGCGCAAGACCATTGTCGACGTGATCCGGATCCCGACCAGAGGCCCCGGCGATGTCGCGGGCCTGATTGGGCTGATCGAGGCGGGCAAGATCAAGCCGGCGTCGATCCTGGCGATCCTGGGAAAGACCGAGGGCAATGGCGGCGTCAACGATTTCACCCGGGAATATGCGGTGGCGGCGCTCAGCGTTGCGCTCGCGCCTTATGTTGATTTGCCCGCTCACGACGTCGAGCAGCGGATCGCGTTTGTGATGTCCGGCGGCACCGAAGGGGTGCTTAGTCCGCATCTCACCGTGTTCACGCGGAAGGCGATCGAGGGCGGCGGTTCCGGGACAGGCATTGCCGGCAAGCGTCTGAGCCTCGGCATCGCCCACACCCGCGATTTCATGCCGGAGGAGCTCGGCCGCCGCGCCCAAATCGATGAGACCGCGGCCGCGGTCCGTCTCGCCATGGCCGACGCCGGCATCGATGATCCCAAAGATGTGCATTTCGTCCAGATCAAATGCCCGCTGCTGACGAGCGAGCGGGTTGAGGCTGCGCACGCGCGAGGGCAAAAGACCGTCACCTCCAGCGCCTATGGCTCGATGGCCTATTCGCGCGGCGCCTCCGCGCTCGGCGTGGCCGCGGCGCTTGGCGAGATCGACCGCCATGTCGGCGACGAGCAGGTCCTTAAGGATTGGGAGTTGTTCTCGTCGGTGGCGTCGACCTCGGCCGGGATCGAATTGATGCACAACGTGGTCATCGTGCTCGGCAATTCCGATGTGTCGGCGAGCCCCTTTGTGATCGGGCATGACGTCATGCGCGACTCCATCGATTCGGCTGCGGTAATCGCGGCGCTGAAAAGCGTCGGGCTCGGTCTCGACGAGGTCTCCGATCTGCACGCGCACCGTCTGGTCAATATTTTCGCCAAGGCGGAAGCGTCGCCCGACGGTAGCGTGCGCGGATTTCGTCACACCATGCTGGACGATACCGACATCAGCGCCACCCGGCACGCCCGCGCCGCTGTCGGCGGCCTGATCGCTGGTCTCGCCGGGACCGGAGCCGTCTATGTTTCCGGCGGCGCCGAGCATCAGGGGCCGCCGGGTGGCGGGCCGGTGGCGGCGATTGCGCGTCTCTGAAAGCCTCACGGCGGCCACAATTCTCGTTCGCGCCATTTCGCTGCCCTAGACCTTAACCGATTTTAACGATATCGCTCGGGGCGCGATGAGGGACACGTCAAACATTCGGGCCGCCCGGAGCCCGCCGCGCGCCGTTTTCGCCGCCATGCTGCTGGCGGTCGCCTGCGCGCTCGGAGGCTGCGCCGGCGGCGGAGCGGCCAGCGGCTCGTTCGCGATGGCTGCAAGCGGCGGCAGTGCTACCGTCGCCTTCGAATCGATCGACGGCCCGCCGCCGCAAATCTTCGACCGGATGGTCGACGTTCTCGACAGCGAATCGAAACTGCGCAACCTCTCGATCGTCTCGCGCGAAGGGACAGCTTCCTATCGGGTGCGGAGCTATCTCGCCGCCCAGGTCAATCGCGGCCGGACCACCATCGCCTGGGTCTGGGACGTCTATGACCGCGATCAGCAGCGGACCTTGCGGCTTTCCGGCGAGGAACCGGCCGGCAAGGCCGGTCGCGACCCCTGGATCGCGGCCGACGATCTGGTGTTGCGGAAAATCGCGCAAGCAGGCTTGAGCGGCCTCTCCGCCATGATCAACGGCACGCCGCCACAGGACACGCCGCCGCCCGCCCCGGCACCTGGCAAGCGCGGCCCGGCGGTGGCGAGCGCGGACGCCCTTTTGCCGGCCTCGGGCGAATTCGGCGTCAGCGCGCTGGGCTACACCGGCCATTAAGGAAATACGGCCCGGGGGTCGTTTTTGAGCAGGAAAACCCGCCCTACCGGGTTGCCAGCCGAGCCACCTCCTTGATATCACCTCGCTCGTCGAAACGCGCCGGTTGATGGGTATCCCGATATGCTGAAAATTGTCTCCAGCAAGGCGCGGGGAGAAGCCTCGATGTCGGCCAAGAACGGCTCGATCAAGCTTGTCGCCGGCAACTCCAATCCTGCCTTGGCGCAGGAAATCGCCAACGGGCTTGAGCTGCCGCTGACCAAGGCCGTGGTCCGGCGCTTCGCCGACATGGAAATCTTCGTCGAAATCCAGGAGAACGTCCGCGGCTCGGATGCCTTCATCATCCAGTCGACGTCGTTTCCGGCCAACGACCATCTGATGGAATTGTTGATCATCACCGACGCGCTGCGCCGCTCGTCGGCGCGCCGCATCACCGCGGTGATCCCCTATTTCGGCTATGCCAGGCAGGATCGCAAATCCGGCTCGCGCACGCCGATTTCGGCCAAGCTGGTGGCGAATTTGATCTCCCGGGCCGGCGTCGA
>DATBYN010000006.1:0-2885 GCA_036513695.1 Bradyrhizobium sp.
GCCGTGCGATCGGGTCCGAACGCTTACTGAGGAAAATACGATGAAAAGACTGGTGCTCGCTCTCGCCGCCGTCGCGGCGTTCTCAGGTTCGGCCCTCGCCGCCGATATGGCACCTCACGCCTACACCAAGGCGCCCCCGCCCGCACCGCTGCCAAGCTGGACCGGCTTCTACATCTTCGGCGGCGCCGGCGGCGGCATCTGGGACGCGGATACCAGCACCCGGGTCACCGGGACGAACGTGCCGCTCAGCATCAGTCAACGTCAGGGCGGCGACGGCTGGTTCGGAACGGTCGGCCTCGGTTACGATTGGCAATTCAACGGGCCCTGGGTCTTTGGCCTCCTCGCGGACGGTGAGTTTGGCAGCCTCAAGGGCACCATTCAGGATCCGTTCGCAGATTGGACCGGATCTATAAAGATGCAGGACGCCTGGGCGGCGGGTGCACGGATCGGCTATCTAGTGGCTCCGAACGTCCTCTCCTACGTGAACGGCGGTTACTCCGGTTCGCATTGGTCTGGTACCACCCTGCTGGGCGCGTTCAGCGGTCTTCCCGTGGGTGTTCACACCAATTCGTTCAACCGCAACGGCGTGTTCGTCGGCGGCGGTGTCGAGAACAACCTCAACATCTTTGGTATCAGCGCGCCCGGCTGGTTCATGAAGACCGAATATCGCGCCGCCTATTATGGCCGCAAGAACATTGGCGAATTGTTTGACGGTTCCAACGCCCCCGTCGGTCGCGACATCGCCTTCAAGCCCTGGGTGCAAACCATCAGCACCTCGCTGGTCTATCGCTTCAACTGGACCGGCCCGGTGGTCGCGAAGTACTGATCGCGGCTGGCTTCGGATAGATACAAAAGCCCCGGCATGGTCCGGGGCTTTTTTGTGTCACGAACTCGGCTTTGGGCGGGCACCAGGGTCCGCTCTTGCCCCTGCCCGGCGCGCACGTCACTCTGGCGACCATTGCCCCAACAGAGGCGTGGCCGGCGCGAGCGAGGAAAGGCCGATGCGCAAAATGCTGCTGATCGTTGGCGTGGTCGCGCTCGCCATCGGCCTATTCTGGATCGGCCAGGGCCTAGGTGTGATCAACTGGCCGCAATCGAGCTTCATGATCAAGCAGATCGAATGGGCCGGATACGGCGCGGCGCTGGCTGTCTTCGGCCTGGTCCTGATCTGGCAAAGCCGGCGCTAATCAATCGTCAGCCGTAGGGTGGGCAAAGCGAAGCGTGCCCACCATCTCAATGCAAATGCGATTACGATGGTGGGCACGGCGCGAAGAGCGCCTTTGCCCACCCTACCCGATCTGGCAGAGCCGGGGCTAGAACTCACTGGGAATATCAACCATGACATTAGCACTGTTCGATCTCACCGGCAAAGTAGCCATCGTCACCGGCGGCAACGGCGGCATTGGTTTCGGCATGGCGCGGGGACTTGCGGAAGCCGGCGCCGCTGTTGCCGTCGTCGGACGCAATGAAGCGAAGTCGACGGCCGCGGCCGACGAGCTCAAAGCGCGTGGCGCCAAGGCGATATCCGTCACCGCTGATGTCACCGATAAGGCCGCCGTCGCCGAGATGGTCGCGCGGACCGCGCGGGAATTTGGCCGGATCGACATCCTCGTCAACAACGCCGGCATCAACATCCGAAAACCTCCGCACGTGCTCGATATCGAGGAATGGGAGAGCGTGATGAAGACCAACCTCACCAGCGCGTTCCTGTGCTCGCAGGCGGTCTATCCGGCGATGAAAGCCGCAGGCGGCGGCAAGATCATCAATATCGGCTCGATGATGTCGATCTTCGGCGCCAGTTTCGCGCCGGCTTACGCCGCGAGCAAGGGCGGAATCGTGCAGTTCACGCGCTCCTGCGCGGTCGCCTGGGCCGCCGACAACATCCAGGCCAATGCGGTGTTGCCGGGCTGGATCGATACCGATTTGACAAAACGCGCCCGCGAGCAGATCGATGGCCTGCACGACAAGGTCTTGGCGCGCACGCCGGCGGCGCGATGGGGCGTCACGGCAGACTTCGCCGGCATCGCGGTGTTTCTCGCCTCACCCGCCTCCGACTTCGTCACCGGCACCGCCATTCCCGTCGATGGCGGATTTTCGATCATGGGATGAGACCAGACGACTTCCTGAAACTCTTGATCTCCGAGACGCTGCCGTCGCGATAGGTCAATTCCACCGACACGAACTGCGTCACGGGCGCGACCTTGAGATAAGGCTGTGCGTCATGGGGAATCTCGAAGGGATCCCTGGGATCGCAGGACGGCATTTTCAAAACCTTGTCCGGCACCGCAGAGTCTATTCCGATGCGGACCTCGCGGATCGCGCAGCGATACGACACCAGGTGCGTGTAATAGACCAGGAGCCCGTTGAACTCCCGAAATGCCAGCCAACTGGTCGCGGTCATATCGAGGATTTTTCGCTGATCGTGAATCAGCGCGGCCTCGGGATCGAATTTTATTGGAAACGGCCCCTGCAATTCGCCTGATACATCGACATAGCGGACCTGGATGGTCGCAGCCGGCGCGTCGCCGGCGAGTTCAATCGAGGGATTGGGCATCCGTTTGCGGGTGCGCGGATCGAGCGTATCGATAAAACCGGTTTCGCGGAAATCGCCGCTATCGCCCACCCGCCAGGAAATCCCGAGCGTCGGATCGGCAATCGAGAATGTGACGGTCCAGCCGCCACTGTGACGGGAGAACGCCGCGATCGGCGCATTGACGCTGTCATCTTTCGGCACGCGCAGCGTAGCCACCGGCGGCAGCGCCGCGACCTGCTGCGCCGGCTCGGCCGGTTTTGCCGGCTCCTTGGCGGCTTCAGGCTGTCCCTTTGCCACGCCATTGAGAAAAACGTCGTCGACCATCTGGTCGAAATAGACCGGGATCTGCTTG
>DATBYN010000007.1:0-15080 GCA_036513695.1 Bradyrhizobium sp.
ATTTATGAGTTCACGCCCCGAAGAGCCGCCGCGAGCGTCAGCTCTTCACCATCGTAATGTTCACGCCTCTGATCTCGCCCTTGGAGCTGATCAGCACGGTCTGCTTGTTGCCGGTGGTCTGCAGCGTCAGGGTGGCGGCAAATCCGGAAGCCTCGACGAACACGTCGATCCGTCCGCCGCCCGCGGTGCCTTGAAGGTTGCCGAAAATATTGCGGCTGGCTTCGCTCCAGTTGCCGGAAATGCGGTCGCCCTGGCTCGTCACATCGCTGCTCAGGTCGAACTTGTAGCTGTCGCTAGCGCAATGCAGGCTTTGCTTCAGGCCGAGGCCAGAGCCGTTGACCTTGTAGTCGGCCTTGCATCGGATGCGCTCGGTCGTTCCGTCGGAAAGCGAAACCGTGCCGTTGCCGGCCCATGATCCATCAAAACCGGCAAACGGACCGGACTGGGCATGGCTAGCCTGCACCGACAATAGGAGTGCGGCGCCGACACCGGCAGCTTTGATCGCCTGTCCAAACAAACCAAACCGTTTCATATCGGATTTTCCCATTCAAATTGACGTTCCAATGCCAGATACGTCTCGCCGCATCGAAGATTTAGTGTCACCGCAGAGTGTTAGGTTCAAATGACAAACTGACCGCCACGCTCGCGCGATCGCGGATTGACAGCGCCGGATCGGCCATCACTAAATACACAAAGCGGACGGCGCAGGCGAACGGCATTTTGGCTTAAGCGAAATCGATGAGTCCGGGATATCCCGGAGGTTCCGTCGCGCCTTTTCGGGGCATAGCTGCAACAGTCAAGCACAAAAAGCAAAAATCGCAAAATAATATTGTAATATCAGATGGTTATCGTGAAAGGGCGCCATAAATTTGGCCGCATTTGCCAGCGCTTCTGGCTGACTCCCCGGCTGCGGTTCGCGGCGTTTGCAATCTCGATAGTCTATCCCGGTGATGCCATGTGCTTTCGGGTTGGAATTCTCTGCCGTCAGAAGAAGGAACACGATGTCTAAATTTTTCCTGGCACTCACCTTGTTGTCGCTATCCCTTTCCGCCGCCGCCGCCATCGCCGACCAGCCACGCAGCGGCACGCCGGAGGAGCAGGCAGCCTGTTCGCGTGACGTTCAACGCTACTGCCGTCCGGTGATCGATCAGGGCGATTTCACCGTTCTGGCTTGCCTGCAGCAGAATCGCCCCAAGATATCCAAGGCCTGCGATCAGGTGCTGAAGAACCACGGACAATAGAACGCGCAGCGTCCGTAATCGGCCTGTTTCGGAGGCGCGGCGGCCTTCGCGGCAATCGCAGACAGCATTGGTTTTGGTGTCGTATTCCCCTATATGCGTCTGCGATCCCTTCGCATGCGCTGGCTATGACCGGAACTTGCGAAGTCACGATTTTCAACGAATGCAGCTAGTTGTTAAATGACCAGCGCGAGCGAATTGCGATCCGGCAAAACTCACCGCGACGAGAACTTTCCAGTCGCGTCGTGGATCATTCACCCGCGGCACCGGGCGCTGATACTTGCGTTCTACAATTTCGTCCGCACCGCCGACGATATCGCCGACCATGCAACCCTCACTGAGCGCGACAAGCTCGACTATCTCGACCTGCTTGAAGCCGAACTGCTGGGCAAGGGCGACAGCCAGCCAGAGGCCGTCAATCTGCGCCGCGCGCTGGCGGAGCGTTCGATGCCGCCGCGCCATGCGCTCGATGTCCTGATCGCGTTCCGGATGGATGTGACCAAGCTGCGCTATGAGAACTGGGACGAAGTGATTCATTATTGCCGCTATTCGGCGATGCCGGTCGGACGCTTCATGCTCGACGTCCATGGCGAGAGCACCTCGACCTGGCCGGCGTCGGACGCGCTGTGCGCCGGCCTGCAAATCAACAATCATCTGCAGGACTGCGGCAAGGACTACCACAACCTCAATCGCGTCTATCTGCCGCGCGACGCGCTCGCAGCTCACGGCGCCTCGGTCGAGGCGCTCGGCGAGGGCAGGGCATCGGCGGCGCTGTTGCAATGCCTGCATTCGCTTGCGGTGCGGACCGAGGCTCTGCTCAATCAAAGCAAATCGCTCAGCGCCGAAGTGAAGGATTTTCGGCTCGGGCTCGAGATCTCGGTGATCCAGGCTTTCGCCGACAAGATCGTTCGGCTCTTGAAGGTCCGCGATCCCTTAAGCGAGCGAGTGCATCTCAGCCCGATCGAACTGCTCGCGCACAGCCTCGGTGGCATGGCAAGCGAGATCGCGCGCCGCGCGGTGGGACGGCGGCCCGTGTCCAAACCGGCGGCCGGCGCATGACGCTCGAGGCGGCGGCAGCGAGCACCAGTTACGGGACATCCGCGTCCGGCAGTTCGTTCTACGCGGCGATGCGCATCCTGCCGCGCGAGCAGCGCGAGGCGATGTTCCAGATCTACAGTTTTTGCCGGCAGGTCGACGACATCGCCGATTCCGATGGTCCGCGGTCTGGGCGGCTAGCCGCGCTGCAGCAATGGCGCGACGATATCGAGGCGCTGTATCAGGGCCATCCGCCGCCGCGGCTCACCGACTATGTCGCCTCGGTTCGGCGGTTTGATTTAAAGCGCGAGGATTTCCTCGCCATCGTCGACGGCATGGAAATGGATGTGCCGCAGGACATTCGCGCGCCGGACCTCGCAACGCTGGATCTTTATTGCGACCGCGTCGCGAGCGCGGTCGGACGATTGTCGGTGCGGGTATTTGGTCTGCCGCAGGACGATGGCATCCTGCTTGCGCATCATCTTGGCCGCGCCCTGCAACTGACCAATATCCTGCGCGATATCGATGAAGACGCCGTGATCGGCCGGCTGTATTTGCCGCTCGAGGGGCTGCTGCACGCCGGAATAACAAAATTCGATCCGCCCAAGGTGATCTCCGATCCGGCGCTGCCGAAGGTTTGCGCGCCGCTGGTCGAGCGGGCGCGGATGCATTTTCGAGAGGCCGACGAAGTCATGGGCCGCAACGCTCGGCGCGTGGTGCGCGCGCCGCGCATCATGTCGAAATATTATCGCGCGATCCTTGAATTGCTGGTCGAAAGAGGTTTTGCATCGCCACGGCGGCCGGTTCGCCTCAACAAGATCGCCCGTCTCGCCATCATTGTTCGCTACGCCTTCATCTGATGACAAAGACCGTCCACATCATCGGCGCCGGAATCTCGGGCCTGTCGGCAGCCGTTCGGCTGGCGAACGAGAATTTCAAGGTGCATGTCCATGAAGCGACCCAACAGGCCGGCGGCCGCTGCCGGTCGTATTTCGATGCCGCAACCAATCTGACGATCGACAACGGCAATCACCTCTTGCTGTCCGGCAACCGTCACGCCGTGGCTTACGCCAGATCGATCGGCACGGAAGCGGGGCTGGTCGGGCCGAAGAGCGCGCAATTCCCGTTCGTCGATCTTAGAACCGGACAGCGCTGGCAGCTCGACCTCGGTGACGGCAGGCTGCCATTGTGGGTGTTCGACGAGGCTCGCCGGGTGCCCGATACGGGCCTGTTCGACTATCTCGCGCTGATGCCGCTGATCTGGGCGGCGAAGAGCAAATTGGTTGGCGACGCGATCCCCTGCAAGGGAACGCTTTACGAGCGGCTGGTGCAGCCGTTGTTGCTGGCGGCGCTTAACGTCGATCCGCCCGAGGGCTCGGCGGGCCTTGCCGGCGCGGTGGTGCGGGAAACCTTGCTGGCGGGCGGACGGGCGTGCCGGCCGTTGATCGCGCGCGATGGCTTGAGCGCGGTGCTGGTCGAGCCCGCCGTCAAGCTGTTGCAGCAAAAGGGCGCCAGCATCGCCTTCGGACACGAGCTGCGCGCGTTCGCCATGTCGGCGGACAGGATCGGCGAGTTGAATTTTGGCGACGGCACGGTGGCAATCGGGCCAGAGGACGCCGTGGTGCTGGCCGTTCCGCCGCGCCCGGCCGCAGCGCTGCTGCCTGGCCTCAAAACGCCGACAAAATTCCGGGCGATCGTGAATGCGCATTTCCGCTTCGATCCGCCGCGCGACATGCCCCCAATCCTCGGGGTGGTGGGCGGACTGGTGGAGTGGCTGTTTGCCTTCCCGCAGCGGCTGTCCATTACCATCAGCAATGGCGACCGGCTGGTGGATATGCCGCGGGAAGAGCTCGCCCAGGCGATCTGGCGGGACATCTGCAAGGCCGGAAGCGTTGCGGGCGAGCTGCCGCCCTGGCAGATCGTGCGCGAGCGCCGGGCCACCTTCGAGGCCACGCCGGAGCAGAATGCGCTGCGCCCGGGGGCGCAGACCGGCTGGAAAAACCTGTTCCTTGCCGGCGACTGGACTGATACGGGGTTGCCAGCGACCATCGAGGGGTCGGTGCGGTCGGGAAACCGCGCCGCCGATCTTGTGCTGGCGCTGCGGTAAGCGTGACCCAGGTCACAGGCGACTTTTGGATAACCTGTCACCGTCAGGGTTGAACGGGAGGAATTCGAGCGAAATGCATTCCGGCAATAACACCGTTGGGATTGAGGCCACTGGCGCCCTGGAGGCGGGCATCGCGTCGGCGACGCGCGGGATGCTCGGCTACCGGCAGCCGGACGGACACTGGGTGTTCGAACTGGAAGCCGATTGCACGATCCCGGCGGAATATGTGCTGCTTCGCCATTACCTCGGCGAAGAGGTCGACGCCGTGCTCGAAGCCAAGATCGCCAATTATTTGCGCCGGGTTCAGGGCGCCCATGGCGGCTGGCCGCTGGTGCATGAGGGCGAATTCGATATGAGCGCCAGCGTCAAAGCCTATTTCGCGCTGAAGACGATCGGCGATTCGGCGGATGCGCCACATATGGTGCGGGCGCGCGAGGCGATCCGCTCGCGCGGCGGCGCCATCCACAGCAACGTCTTCACCCGCTTCATGCTGGCAATGTTCGGGGTGATGAGCTGGCGCAGCGTGCCGGTGCTGCCGATCGAGATCATGCTGCTGCCGATGTGGTCGCCGTTTCATCTCAACAAGATTTCCTACTGGGCACGGACCACGATGGTGCCGCTGATGGTTCTGGCGGCGCTGAAGCCGTTGGCGAGGAACGCCGGCCGGCTCAGCATCGATGAATTGTTCCTGCAGCCGCCGGGCTCGATCGGAATGACCGCGAAAGCGCCGCACCAGAGCCGGGGTTGGTTTCTCCTGTTCCGCGCTTTGGACGCCGTATTGCGCGTCATCGAGCCACTGTTTCCGAAGAAGCTGCGCGCGCGCGCCATCGACAGCGCGGTGGCGTTCATCGAGGAACGGTTAAACGGCGAAGACGGCCTCGGCGCGATCTATCCACCGATGGCTAACGCCGTGATGATGTATGACGCGCTCGGCAAGCCGGCCGATTATCCGCCGCGCGCCCTCACACGAAGGGCGCTCGAGCGGCTGTTGGTGATCGGCGAGCACGAAGCCTATTGCCAGCCATGCGTCTCGCCGGTGTGGGACACTGCGCTGAGCGCTCATGCCATGATCGAAGCTGGCAGCGAGGCGGCGCAGTCTTCGGCCAAGCAGGGTCTCGATTGGCTGAAGCCGAGGCAAATTCTGGATCTCAAAGGCGATTGGGCCGTCAAGCGTCCCGAGATTCGCCCCGGCGGCTGGGCCTTCCAGTACAACAATGATTATTATCCCGACCTCGACGACACCGCGGTCGTGGTGATGGCGATGGACCGGACGCGGCGCGCGACCGGCAGCGCCGAATACGATATGGCGATTGCCCGCGGCCGCGAATGGATCGCGGGCATGCAGAGCCGCGATGGCGGCTGGGCCGCCTTCGACGTCGACAATCTCGAATATTACCTCAACAACATTCCGTTCTCCGATCATGGCGCGCTGCTCGATCCGCCGACCGAGGACGTCACCGCCCGCTGCGTGTCGATGCTGGCCCAGCTCGGGGAGACCGTCCAAAGCAGCAAGGCGGTCGTGGACGGCGTCGCCTACCTGCGCCGGACCCAGCTTGCGGAAGGGTCGTGGTATGGCCGCTGGGGGCTGAACTACATTTACGGCACCTGGTCGGTCCTGTGCGCGCTCAACGCCGCCGGCGTTAACCATCAGGACCCGGTGATGCGCAAGGCCGTGGACTGGTTGCTGTCGATCCAGAACAAGGACGGCGGCTGGGGCGAGGATGCGAAGAGCTACCGGCTCGACTACCGCGGCTTCGACGGGGCGCCGACCACCGCCTCGCAAACGGCATGGGCCTTGCTTGGATTGATGGCGGCGGGTGAGGTCGGGCATCCGGCAGTCGTGCGCGGCGTGCAGTACCTAATTGCCACACAGAACGAAAAAGGACTGTGGGACGAGCAGCGCTACACGGCAACAGGCTTTCCTCGGGTGTTTTATCTGCGTTACCATGGATATTCGAAGTTCTTTCCGCTGTGGGCGTTGGCGCGGTATCGGAATCTGAGGAATACTAACAGCAAGGTGGTAGGGGTAGGGATGTGAAACTGGGGGCGGGGGAAGGCACCTCCGCGGGCGATCGGATTGACCCGCGACCGGTGCTTATCGTGACTGGTCTTGTCCAGGAGGCCCGGATCGCGGCCGGGCCCGGATTGACCGTGATCTGCAGCAGTAGCGATCCAAAGCAATTGCGGGAGCTGCTGACCGTTTTTGACCCAAAGACGATCAGAGGCGTCATCAGTTTCGGCGTCGCCGGTGGCCTCGATCCCTCATTGAAATCAGGCGACGTCGTGGTGGCGACGGAGGTGCTGGCCGGCGACACCCGCTGGCTTGCCGGCCTGGCGCTGAACGAGACCATGATCGCCCGCGCCGCGCTGGGGCGCCGGCGCGTGATCAGGGGCGGTCTCGCCGGCGTGGAGAAGGTGATTGCCGCTAGCGCCCTAAAGGCAGCCTTGCATTTGGAGACGGGCGCCGCGGCGGTCGACATGGAAAGCCATATCGCAGCCGCCTACGCGGCCGAGGCAGGCCTTCCGTTCGCGGCTTTGCGCGTCATCAGCGACCCCGCCAGCCGCGCGCTGCCGGCGCTGGCGCTGAGCGCAATCAAGCCGAACGGCGATATCGATCTGCGCAAGATCTTGCGCGCCGTCGCGCGCAACCCACTGACGCTGCGCGCGCTAGTTTCGACCGGGATCGATTTCAATCGTGCGCTCAAAAGCCTACGCGGCTGTCGAGGCTTTCTGCTGGGCGGCGAGGGCCTCGTCGCGGCGGATCTCTGACAGGCGCTTCTGCACTTCGGCGGAGAAGATGTACTGCGCCGGGCGCTGCTTACTGAGATCGATCTCGGGCGCCATCGGCCCCGTCGTCCGTACCCCGCGCAGCGCCACCCACATCGCCTTGAACGGATTGTCCAGCGCTGCTTTCGCCGCGGTTGGCTCGTAGCCGCAATGCGCCATGCAGTCGGCGCACTTCTCGTATTTGCCGGTGCCGTAGGTGTCCCAGTCGGTGGTCTCCATCAGCTCCTTGAAGGTCTTGGTATAGCCCTCGCCGAGCAAATAGCAGGGCTTCTGCCAGCCGAAAATGTTGCGGGCCGGCATGCCCCACGGGGTGCATTCATAGTCCTGATTGCCGGCCAGGAAATCCAGGAACAGGCCGGAATGCATGAAATTCCACTTCTTGCCCTTGCCGAGCGCAAACACGTCGCGGAACAGCTTCTTGGTCTTGGTGCGGTTGAGGAAGTGCTCCTGGTCGGGCGCGCGCTCATAGGCATAGCCCGGCGACATCGAAACGCCGACGCCCAGTTCGGTGGTGAAGTCGAGGAATTTGGCGATGTCCTCCGCCGCATGCCCGTCGAAGATCGTGGCGTTGACGTTGACGGTAAAACCCTTGGCCTTGGCGGCCTTGATCGCCGAGACCGCGCGATCGAACACGCCTTCCTGCGAGACCGCCTTGTCGTGATGGTCCTTCAGGCCGTCGAGATGCACCGAGAAAAACAGATAGGGCGACGGCTCGAACAAATGCAGCTTCTTTTCCAGCAGCAGCGCATTGGTGCACAGCGAGACGAACTTCTTCCGCGCCACGAGGCCGCGCACGATCTCGCCGATGTCCTTGTGGATCAGGGGCTCGCCGCCGGGGATCGCCACCATCGGCGCGCCGCATTCGTCGGCGGCGTCCCAGCATTCCTGTGCCGACATGCGGCGATTGAGGATCGCGTCGGGATAGTCGATCTTGCCGCAGCCGACGCAGGCCAGGTTGCAGCGAAACAGCGGCTCGAGCATCAGCACCAGGGGATAGCGCTTTCTGCCAAGCAGTTTCTGCTTGATCAGATAGCCGCCGATACTTAGTTCCTTGAAGAACGGTATTGCCATTACAAGTTTTCTTTCTGGACTCGGGTAGAGAGGTTGATCAGCCCACAGTTAGTTCGGCCGGAAGCCGGAATTCGATATTTTCTTCCCGACCGGGAAGCACCGACACCGCGACCGGCCCGATGCGCCGCAGCGCCTCGATCACGTGATCGACAAGAACCTCGGGGGCCGAGGCGCCGGCGGTGATGCCGACGGCCTTGGCGTCTTTCAACCAATCCGGGTTCAGCTCACTGCCGTCGGCAATGAGATAACTCGCGACACCGACTTCGGTGCCGATTTCGCGCAGCCGGTTTGAATTGGAACTATTGGTGGCCCCCACCACCAAAATGACGTCCACGAGCTTGCTAAGATCCCTTACCGCAGATTGGCGGTTCTGTGTCGCATAGCAGATATCCCGGATGTCCGGGCCTTGAATATCTGTAAATCGCTGCTGAAGGGCCGAAATGATGTCTTTTGTGTCGTCTACGCTGAGCGTAGTCTGGGTAATGTAGGCCACCGGCGTGTCGGCAGGGATGGTTAAAGCCGCCACATCGTCGACATTCTGGACTAAAAGTACCGTGCCGGGAACCTGACCCATGGTTCCCTCGACCTCAGGGTGCCCGGCATGGCCGATCAGGATCAGCGCCCGGCCCTTCGACATGTAGCGCTTGCCCTGGTTGTGGACCTTGGTGACCAACGGGCAGGTGGCATTGAGGACCGGCAGGCCGCGGGCTGCGGCTTCTTCCTCCACGCTCCGCGCCACACCATGGGCAGAGAACACGGTGACCGCTTTCGGCGGCACTTCCGACAAATCCTCGACGAAAATCGCGCCTTTATTCTTCAGGCTTTCGACCACGTACTTGTTGTGAACGATCTCGTGACGCACATAGACCGGAGGGCCGTATTTCTGCAGCGCCCGCTCGACGATCTCGATGGCACGCACCACCCCCGCACAAAATCCGCGGGGTTGCGCAAGATACACTTCCATGGGACGTCCGTTACGCAAGTTGCACCAGACTCATTTCTGCCTCTCGTAGCGGCATGGACGGCTGCAATATCCGCACCACCCCGGTTCCCGCACCCGTCGCTTCCCCGAGCCCGTCGCCTCCCCGAACCATGGAGGTCCAAGGCTTTGTCTCAAAAAATGATCGGCTAGAAAAGGCGGATCGCGCGGTGACCCGCCGCACACAACGGCTCGTTGCCGGTAGTATGGTACGGTAGTCCCCAAATCGTCCCGAATAAAGTCCCCGAAACCCTCACTTGTTCGTCACTTTACCCTAGGCCCATCCGGGCTATATGAGCCTGCCGGCGCGATCCCGCCATGTCTTGCGCCCCTTGTTGTTTGCGGCCATGTTTTTTGCGCCCCTTGTCCCTGTCCCACCCGGCGGAAAACTGCCCAAAAAACAACATTAGATCGGCTTCTGGAACTCCGGTAGATAGCGGGCGTTTCGGGCAGGCCGTAAACATTAGAAAGAAAAAATGTGCTGACAAGTCTTGTTGTATCGATTGTTAGAGTTTGTACGCGGTTTGCCCTACCCATTGTCCTGATCGCACTCATCTTTGCGGTAGCGGCGGGCTACTACACGGCCCGGCATTTCTCGATCAACACGGATATCAACACGCTGATTTCGCAAAAGCTGGATTGGCGCCAGCGCGACAATCAGTTCGAACGGGCCTTCGACAGGGACCGGACTATCCTTGCTGTGGTGGAGGCTCCGACGCCGGAACTCACCAGCGCAGCCAGTGACGCGCTGGCGCGGAAGCTGTCGGGCGACAGCCAGCATTTCGAATCGGTCCAGCCGCTCGGTTCCGGAGAATTCTTTGAAAAAAACGGGCTCTTGTTCCTGCCGGTGCCCGAGGTCGGCCAGCTGACCGGGCAGCTCGAATCCGCAGCCCCCCTGATCGAAATCATGGCCGGCGATCCCTCGATACGGGGACTGACCGGCGCGCTGGAAACCGGCCTTGCCGGCATCAAGCGCGGGCAGGTCAAGTTGGACAGCACCGAGCGGCCCTTCAACCTGATCGCCCAGACCGTCGAGAGCGTGCTCAACACCGGGACCGGCACCTTCTCCTGGCGCGAAATGGTCAGCGACAAGCCTTTGACCGATTCGGATCGACGTTCCTTCATCGAGTTCAAGCCGGTCCTCGATTTCAATGCGCTGGAGCCCGGCAAGGACGCGACCGATGCCATCAGGCAGGCCGCCCGCGACGTCAATCTGCCAGGTGAATATGGCGCGCGGCTCAGGCTGACCGGCCCAGTTCCGATCGCCAACGAGGAATTCGCGACCGTGCAGGATGGCGCCATCGTCAACGGCATTGGCACCGTGCTTGTGGTGCTGTTCATTCTATGGATGGCGCTGCATTCGCCGAAGATCATCTTTGCAGTGTTCGTTAACCTCTTTATCGGCCTTTCCATCACCACCGCCGTCGGGCTGTGGATGGTGTCTTCACTGAACCTGCTATCGATCGCGTTCGCGGTTCTGTTCGTTGGCCTCGGCGTGGATTTTGGCATCCAGTACAGCGTCCGTTACCGCTCGGAGCGCTTCAAGGGTGACGATTTGCGGACGGCGCTGGAGAAGGCGGCCGAGCGTTCGGCGGTCCCGCTTTCGCTGGCCGCGATGGCGACGGCGGCGGGATTCCTCTCGTTCCTGCCGACCGACTACAAAGGCATCTCGGAGCTCGGCGAGATCGCCGGGGTCGGCATGCTGGTCGCCTTTACTACCAGCATCACCGTGTTGCCCGCGCTTTTGAACCTGCTCAACCCTCCCGGCGAAAGCGAGCCGGTCGGCTATGCTTTCCTGGCGCCGGTCGATCAATTCCTCGAAGACCATCGCGTGATCATCATCGTCGGCACGCTTGTGATTGCGGTCGCCGGTCTGCCGCTGCTTTATTTCCTCAGGTTCGACTTCAACCCGGTCAATTTGCGAAATCCCAAGGTCGAGTCGATCGCAACCTTTCTCGATCTGAGGAAGGACCCCAACACCGGCGCCAACGCCATCAACGTGATGACGAATTCGGACACTGAGGCGAAAAAGATCGAGGAGCGGCTGGCAAAGGTGCCGGAAGTCTTGAGCGTCCGCTCGCTCGACAATTTTGTGCCCGAAGAGCAGCCGGCGAAGCTGAAACTGATCGCGCAAGCCGCCAAAGTTCTCAACCCCGCACTCAACCCGGACTCCATTGATCCCGCCCCCTCCGACCAGGAGAACGTAGAGTCGCTGAAGGGATCTTCGGAAAACTTGCGCAAGACCGCCGGCGCTGCCAAATCTCCCGGTGCCGTCGCATCGCGCCGGCTTGCCGATGCGCTCTCCAAACTTGCCGATTCCAGCCAAGCTACCCGGGAAAAGGCGCAGGCCGTCTTCGTCGACCCGATGAAGATCATGCTCGGCCAGCTCAAAAGCTCGCTGCAGGCGCAGCCGGTCAGCCTGAAAAACCTGCCACCCGAACTCGTCAGCTCCTGGAAAACCAAGGATGGTCTGATGCGGGTTGAGGCGCTGCCTCGCGGTGATCCGAATGACAATGAGACGCTGCGCAGGTTTGCCGCCGCGGTTCTCGCCGCTGAGCCGACCGCGATCGGTGGACCGGTATCGATCCTGAAATCTGGCGACCTTGTCGTCCGGGCCTTCATCCAGGCCGGCATCTGCGCGCTGGTCGTGATCAGTCTTCTGCTTTGGCTTACGTTGCGGCGGATCACTGACGTGCTGCTGACGCTGGTCCCGCTGCTGGTGGCAGGGGCAGTGACGCTGGAAATCTGCGTCTTGATCAAAATGCCGCTCAACTTCGCCAACATCGTCGCGCTGCCGCTGTTGCTCGGGGTCGGCGTGGCGTTCAAGATCTACTATGTAACGGCGTGGCGGTCGGGCAGAACGAATTTGCTGCAGTCGAGCCTGACGCGAGCCATATTTTTCAGCGCGCTGACGACGGCGACCGCATTTGGCAGCCTTTGGCTATCCAGTCATCCCGGGACGTCGAGCATGGGCAAGCTTTTGGCGCTCTCCCTCGTCACCACACTCGCCGCTGTGTTGCTGTTCCAGCCGGCGCTAATGGGCAAACCGCGCGATGTCGGGGAGTAGACAGATATCGCCGACCGGGTCGGCCGGGTGGCCGGCCGTCGCCAGTTTTTGACCCGGCGTTTTCGGACCGACCGACCCGGTGGTCTTCGGCAGCGCTGTCCCGGCGCTGTGAGGCGGCGTGCCCGGGGTCTTCGGCATGCCCTTGGCCATGCTGTTGGCGGGGCTGGAGGGGATAGGGCCCGCGACCCGGCTCCAGGTTTCGCCGCCACAGAGAAAGCCCAGCACGCAGCCCTGAATCTCTATCTGGTCCGGGCCGACCGGCTTGATCGTCGAACTGTAGGTCTGCCCGTCCTTGGCGTTGTAGACTTGGCCTTCCCATTGATCGAGGCCAGCCTTCCTCTTCATGTCGATCAGGATCGGCATGCCAAGGGTCGGCCTGCTTTGTTTTGAGACGTCGGGATTATGCGTGTCGCGGCCGCCAGGCGTTTGCTCCCACGCAACCACACCCCACATGCTGCCATTGCATTCGGCAACCCGGATGTAGGCGACGCCGTCCGCCACCTTCCAGTCGCCGGTTGGATCCAGCGCCAAAGCGGGTGCAAGGCCTGTCGCCAAAAGGAATCCGGCATATACTATTGTACGTGCGAACTGTCGGGGGCAGTGCAACATTGCCTAAACCTGTGCTTAAGTAGATGGTCCGAACGAGGGCAAAACGCCGCATTGAGCGTTTTCAGTTGACGAAATGGCTATCAACCGAAGTATGTAGCTGATGCTATATTCAAATCTAGACGTTTCCGAGATGTTTGTGGACCGCCAGTCGCAGCGCAGTTCCATGCACTCGCGCCACTTAAATGAGCAACTGGTACGGGTCCTCAAGACGATCGGCTACGATGTCGGCTTCCAGAAGGGTCAAGGCCAATATCTCTTCGATCGTAACGGGGCCCGCTATCTCGATCTACTGAGCGGTTTTGGCGTTTTTGCGATCGGCCGCAATCATCCGGCGCTGCGCAGGGCGTTGAAGAGCGTGCTCGACAGCGACCTGCCCAACCTCGTGCAGCTCGACGTGTCGACCTTGGCCGGCGTGCTGGCCGAGCGGCTGCTGGATTTCGTGCCCTATCTGGACAAGGTCTTTTTCGCAAATTCCGGGGCGGAATGTGTCGAAGCCGCGATCAAATTCGCCCGCGGCGCGACCGGCCGGCCGGGCATCGTGTACTGCGCCCACGGCTACCATGGGTTGACCTACGGCGCGCTGTCGCTCACCGATGATCCCAATTTCCGCTCTGGCTTCGAGCCGCTGTTGCCCGGGTGCACGCCGATACCCTTCAACGATCTCGCCGCTCTCGAGCAAGCGTTGTCGTCGCGCCAGATGGCCGCCTTTGTCTTCGAGCCGATCCAGGGCAAGGGCGTCAACATGCCCACAGACGAATTTCTGCCGGGCGCGGCCGCGCTGTGCCGCAAGTACGGCACGCTGATGGTTGCCGACGAAATTCAGACTGGGATGGGTCGGACCGGAAGATTCCTGGCGGTGGAGCATTGGAACGTCGAACCGGACATCGTTCTTTTGTCCAAGGCGCTATCGGGCGGACACGTGCCGGTCGGCGCGCTTTTGACCCGCAAGAGCATCTTCGACAAGATCTTCAATCAAATGGATCGCGCGGTGGTGCACGGATCGACCTTCGCCAAAAACGACCTGGCGATGGCGGCCGGCATTGCCACGCTCGAGGTGATCGAGTCGGAAAAGCTGATCGAGGCCGCCGCCAAGCGCGGCGCCGAGCTTCGGCTGGCGCTGACGCGGATGGTGCCCGGCTACGAATTGGTGAAGGAGGTTCGCGGCAAGGGCCTGATGATCGGCATCGAGTTCGGCTCGCCGAAATCGCTGCGGCTCAAAGCGTCCTGGAATGTACTCGAGACCGCGAGCAAAGGCCTGTTCTGCCAGCTCATCACGGTGCCGCTGTTCAAGGATCACAAGATCCTCACCCAAGTCTCCGGCCATGGCAGTCACACCATCAAACTGTTGCCGCCTTTGACCATCACCGAGCAAGACTGCAACTGGATCGAGACCGCGTTCGATTCCGTCATCGCCTCCAGCCACAAGGTCCCCGGCGCGATCTGGTCGCTGGGCAAGACGCTGGTCGACAACGCGGTGCGGAAGTCGGCGTAAGAGGTCGTAGGATGGGTTGAGCCCTTGCGAAACCCATCACCTTGCCGCGCGACATTACGGCCATTCGCCGAAATCCCCCGCCGTCGAGACATCGCATGCCCAATTCTCGGGATAGATTCCGATTTTGACCATGCGACGCAACACTAGCGGGTGATGCGGCGACGTGATGGGTTTCGCAAAGTGCTCAACCCATCCCACGCACTCCTAAAATTCGTGGAAACGTTGCGCCTCCGTGAGGTTCCTCACGGAGAGATCGATCAGGTCGCGATACTCCTGCCGGCATAGTCAACCGGCATAGTCAAAAGGAGACTCACCATGACGACGAAAACCGAAACCAATCGCATCCTCAGTGACGATGAACTTGATTCCGTATCGGGCGGAAGCTGCCCGCGAACGAACGGCGACAATCCAGGCGTAAAGTTGGCCATGGAGGTTGCCCGGTACACTTATCTGCAAGGCAAATATTTCGGGGGTGGAAGCTGCCCCTAATTTGGCGCGAGCTTGCGACAATCGGGCGCTCAGCCCCGCTGTATCGCCACCGGTACTCCTTTCGCTCGTTCTCGTGACCACTGATCGACATGACGACCGTGTTACCGACCGCGATGTCGTCGTGTCGGCCGCGCCACCATGCCGTCGAGCGGCAGAGCGCGCGATGCGAGAGAGAATGGCGCAGTCAATCTGAACCAGCGCCGAAT
>DATBYN010000008.1:0-6749 GCA_036513695.1 Bradyrhizobium sp.
CGATTCCGCCAATGCCGGATCGATTGGCGTGCACACGAAATGCGGCTTCCAGATGATCGGCACCCATCCCCATGTCGGCCTCAAATTCGGCCGCTGGCTTGACACCGTGATGATGCAGCGCGCGCTCGGAGAAGGTGCGGCAACGGTGCCGGCTTCATCGTAGGGTGGGCAAAGCGAAGCGTGCCCACCATTCAAGCGAGCGAACCGGATAGATGGTGGGCACGGCGCAAGGGCGCCTTTGCCCACCCTACACTCGCGTCACACCACCGCGAGCTTGCGGTCGATCACGAGCAGCACGCGATCGAGTTCGTGGCCGCGGCGCAGGATCAGGCCGGTCGCCGAGATCACGCTGTAGATGCCCTGCTTGCGCGCCAGCCGCGGATCTTTCTCGATGCGATAAATCGGCACTTCGGAAGCGCGGCGGAACACCGAGAACACCGCGCGATCCCACAGGAAATCGATGGCATAGTCGCGCCACTCGCCATCGGCTACCATGCGCCCGTACAGATTCAAGATGCGATTGAGTTCGAAACGATTAAACGTCACCCGGTTCGGCAAATGACCCGCAGCGGCGTTGCGCGCCGCTGCGCGGTTCTCGCTTGGGTCGGCTTCCTCCAAACTCATTGCTGCACTCCTGTCATCCAGCTTACATGATTGCGCCAACCGCAGGCGGCTGCAAGAGGGCCGCGGCGCCTTGAATTCGCACACACAAGGGGTTCTCTCCACGTCTGGAGCACGATCCGGAAAAGAGGGAACCGGTCCTTTTGCGAAAAGATCGCGCCCAAACAAAGAGATGAGATCGAACCGGAAATCCCAATGCGCATTTGCGCATCTTGGCCGTCACGGGAACGTTAGCGGAATTCATAATGCCGCCCCACTTCCGCCCAGCGCCCGCCCTCCTGCGCTGCGAAAAGATGATCCTGCGTTGGCCCGGTCCTTTCGGTTCCGGATTCCTCAGCCCCCAGCCCCCCGGGGCCGTCGGGATCGGGCCTGTTCCGCAGAGTAAAGTCTATCCCCGTACTGGGCCAACGAGAGTTGGTCCTTTTTCTTTTTTGGGGGTGGTTTTCGTCGCCGAGAGGAGCGACGCGTGATCCACAACAACGACCGTCGTTCCGGGCGCGCGAGGCGCGAGCCCGGAATCCACAAATTTATCGGGCCGAGCCTCCGGGTTCGCGCTGACGCGCGCCCCGGAATGACGAAGAGCAAAAATTCAGTGCAGCGTCGTATACGCCGCGCCCAGCATCGGGCCCGGCCGGTCGCGACTGCCGTCCTGGACATAGACCACCGCGCCATCGACGCCGTCTCGCGAGATGTTTTCCAGCGGCACGGTCCAGCTACCGGAACTGCCGTTCCAGTCACCCACCTTGAGCAGGTTGCGCACCACATTGTGGTAGGTGATTTCGTGACCGCTATTTTCGCCGCGGCCGATTGAAATCGGTATCGACTTCGAGATCGAGCAGATCCAGACTTCGCCGTGCATCGCGGCGGGACCCCTGCTGGTGGCCGCGACTGACACCGTAATCTGCTTGCCGGCCTGCGTCATCGTCACCGGAACCGACATCACGCCGTCGGCCTTTCTGGTCGCGCCGATGGCACTTTCGATCCCGGCGCGATCGCTGCCGATCACATGGGCGGATCCATTGACGACAACTTGCGGCGTGTAGACCTCGCGATCGCCGCGCATCTGGGAGTAGGCCTTCTGCCGCGCGCTGAAACGTGAATCGGCAAGCGTATCCTTCCAGCCGAGATAATCCCAATAGTCGATCGGCATGCTCAGCGCTATGATCGAAGGATCCTTGGAAAGTTCGCCCAAAATCTTGTCGGCGGGAGGACAGGACGAGCATCCCTGCGACGTGAACAGTTCGACCACCGCGCGCGGATCGGCATGGGCCGGACGGATGATCGCGACAATCGCACAGACGCTGAGCGCACCCGACCACCGCGAAATCGAATTATAGGCCATCAATCCTGTCATACTTCGACACACCCACGCCGTTAACACGTTAACTGCTTTGATTTGCGATCCCCGCCAACGGAAGAAGGCGGCCTTTCTTAGGCCGCCTTCCCTGTACCCGCTACTCACTTCGCAGTGAGGCACCCATCACATTCGACATCACGCCGCCAGCTTGCGGAGCACGTAATGCAAAATGCCGCCGTTTCGGTAATAGTCGAGCTCGTCGAGCGTATCGATGCGGCACAGCAGCGAAACGCGCTGCAGCAAACCGTCGTTGGAGGTGATCTCCGCGGTCAGTTTCTGCCGCGGCTTCAGGTCACCCTGCAATCCCCGTATAGTTACGGTCTCGTCGCCCTTCAGCCCGATCGACTGCCAGGATGCGCCGTCCTCGAAGGTTAACGGCAGCACGCCCATGCCGACGAGATTGGAGCGGTGGATGCGCTCAAAACTCTGGCAGATCACGGCGCGGACGCCGAGCAGGCGGGTTCCCTTCGCGGCCCAGTCGCGCGACGAGCCGTTGCCGTATTCGGCGCCGGCGAAAACCACCAGCGGCACGTGCTCGGCCTGATACTTCATCGCCGCATCGTAGATCGACATCTGCTCGCCGTCGGGCCAGTGCTTTGTCAGGCCGCCCTCGGGGATATTGCCGTCCGCGCCCTTCAGCATGAAATTCTTGATGCGGATATTCGCAAACGTGCCGCGCATCATGACTTCATGGTTGCCGCGCCGCGTGCCGTATTGATTGAAGTCCGCCGGGCGCACCTGGTGCTCGGACAGATATTTTCCGGCAGGCGAGGTCAGTTTGATCGCGCCGGCCGGCGAGATGTGGTCGGTGGTGATCTTGTCGCCGAACATTGCGAGAATCCGCGCGTCGACCACGTCGACGATCGGTTCCGGCTCTTTCTTCATGCCTTCGAAGTAAGGCGGGTTCTGCACATAGGTCGAGCTCATGTTCCAGCGATAGGTTTCGCTCTCCACCGTCTTGATCTTGCGCCAATTGGTGTCGCCCTTGAACACGTCGGCGTAACGCTTCTTGAAGATCGCAGACGTCACGTATTTCTTCATGAGCGCGTTGATCTCTTTGGTGGTCGGCCAGATGTCCTTCAAATAGACCGGCTTGCCGTCCTTGCCGTTGCCGATCGGCTCGACGGCGAGATTTTTCGTCACCGTTCCCGCCAGCGCAAAGGCTACCACCAGCGGCGGCGAAGCCAGGTAATTCGCCTGCACGTCCGGGCTGACGCGGCCCTCAAAATTGCGGTTACCGGACAGCACCGCGGCGGCGATGATGCCGTTGTCGTTGATCGATTTCGAAATCTCTTCCGGCAGCGGGCCTGAATTGCCGATGCAAGTGGTGCAGCCGAAGCCGACAAGATTAAAACCCACTTTATCCAGATCGAGCTGCAGCCCGGAGTTGGCCAGATATTCGGCGACCACCTGGCTGCCCGGCGCCAGCGAGGTTTTCACCCACGGCTTTGCGGTCAGACCTTTTGCGGCGGCGTTGCGCGCCAACAATCCCGCGCCGATCAGGACGCTGGGATTGGAGGTGTTGGTGCAGGAGGTGATCGCCGCGATCACGACGTCGCCATGGCCGAGATCGAAATTGCGATTCTCGACGGAATAGCGTTTCGAGGCATCCGTGGCCTTCTTGTATTCGGTCGCCATCGCGGCCGCGAAACCTTCGGCGACTGAGGGCAGCGCGACGCGGCCTTCGGGGCGCTTCGGTCCGGCCATCGAGGGCACGACGTCGCCGAGATCGAGCGTCAGGGTTTCGGTGAATACCGGGTCGGGCGATTTGGCGGTGCGGAACAGTCCTTGCGCCTTGCTGTAGGCGGCGACCAGCGCGACGCGGTCAGCCTTGCGGCCGGAGGTTTTCAGATAGTCGATGGTCTCGGCATCGACCGGGAAGTAGCCGCAGGTCGCGCCATATTCCGGCGCCATGTTGCCGATCGTCGCCTTGTCGGCGACCGAGAGATGATCGAGGCCAGGGCCGAAAAACTCCACGAATTTTCCGACCACGCCCTGCTTGCGCAGCATCTGCGTCACTGTCAGCACCAGATCGGTGGCGGTGACACCTTCCTTCAATTGCCCTTTAAGTTTGAAGCCGACCACTTCCGGAAGCAGCATCGACAGTGGCTGGCCGAGCATCGCGGCTTCCGCCTCGATGCCTCCGACGCCCCAGCCGAGCACCGCGAGCCCATTGACCATGGTAGTGTGCGAATCGGTACCAACCAGCGAATCCGGATAGGCGACCTCGAACGTGCCGGTCTTCTTGCCGACCGTCATCTTCTCCTTGCGGGTCCACACCGTCTGCGCGAGGTACTCCAGATTAACTTGATGGCAGATGCCGGTGCCGGGCGGAACTACGGAGAAACTGGAAAACGCCTTCTGGCCCCATTTCAGGAATTCGTAGCGCTCCTGATTTTGCTTGTATTCCTCGACCACATTCTTGGCGAAAGCCTTGTTGTCGCCGAAGAAGTTCACGATCACCGAGTGATCGATGACGAGATCGACCGGCACCAGCGGGTTGATCTTTTCGGCGTCGCCGCCGAGCTTCTGCATGGCGTTGCGCATCGCCGCGAGATCGACCACCGCCGGCACGCCGGTGAAATCCTGCATCAGCACGCGCGCCGGGCGGAACGCGATCTCATGTTCGAGCTTGCGTTTCTTCAACCATTTGGAGACGGCAGTGATGTCTTCCTTCTTCACGGTGCGGCCGTCTTCATTGCGCAGCAGGTTTTCCAAGAGCACCTTCATCGAATAAGGCAGCTTGGAGATTCCCTTCAGACCGTTTTTCTCGGCGGTAGGCAGGCTGTAATAGACATAGGTCTTGCCGCCGACCTTGAGGGTCTTCCGGCTTTTGAAGCTGTCGAGCGAGGTCATGTGAGGAAATCCCAATTTTTATCGTTATACCCGGCAAGGGTATCATAACACCGTCCAGGGCACCGTCGGTGAGGCTTGGCCTGATGACTTGCAGCGGTGGATTGTCTGCTGCATCAAGTTCCGGCTTATAGAATCTTTCCATTGGCACCGCCACACCGACAATCGTGCTGCAGCATTGCGGCAGCCAAAAATTCTGATGCGGTAGCCAAAGGTTTCTAGAGGGCTGTGAAGGGGCAAGATGCGGCTCTCGGGGCGCGATCTCAGGTGTGTGCGAGGCGGCCGGGAGGTGTTTTCCAGCCTCGCTTTCGAGGTCTCCTCCGGCGAGGCGCTGGCCGTCACCGGCCCCAATGGCGCGGGCAAAACCTCGCTGCTTCGGCTGGTTGCAGGCCTGTTGACGAGCACGAGCGGATCGATCGCGCTTGAAGGCGGCGAGACCGAGCTGACGCTCGCCGAACAGGCGCATTATCTCGGCCACCGGGATGCGCTGAAACCCGCGCTCAGCGTCTTGGAAAACCTCTCGTTCTGGCGCGATTTTTTGGGCGGCGTGACGTTCGATGCCGCAGAAAGCCTCTCTAAAGTGGGCCTCGATCATGCCGCGCAGCTGCCGGCGGCGTATCTGTCGGCCGGCCAGCAGCGGCGGCTCTCGATCGCCCGCCTGCTTGCGGTACGAAGGCCGATCTGGCTCCTGGATGAACCGGCCAACGCGCTGGATGCCCCGGGGCAGAGCCTGTTTGCGGGGCTGATGGGGGATCATCTCGCACGGGGCGGGCTGATCATCGCCGCCACGCATGCGCCGTTGGAGATTGCTTCGCGCGAGCTGCGGATCGGGGGCGCATCATGAGTTTGCGCGGTGACAAGCCGCTTGCGACTGCGCCATCCGTTCCCTCCCCCCTTGCGGGGCAGGGTCAGGGAGAGGGGTGCCACACGACGTGCCGGTTGTTGTTTGGCGACTCTTTTCCATCGAGAGAGCGATTCCATCGAACACCTTTTGCTGGGCCACCCCTCTCCCCCGCCCTCCCCCGCAACGGGGGAGGGCGCGAACTGTGCTCTCGGCCTGCTGGGAGCGCTCAGCACCGGCGTACAGAACGGTGTGTTTTATGACCGCTCTCGCCGCACTAATAAAACGGGACATCCAAATCGCGCTGCGCGTCGGCGGCGGCGCGCTGATCGGGGTGTTGTTCTTTCTCACCGTGGTGGTGCTGATGCCGTTCGCGCTGGGACCCGATCTCGCGCTGCTGACGCGGCTCGGCCCTGCGATCCTCTGGCTCGGCGCGCTGCTGGCAAGCCTCTTGACGCTGGACCGGCTGTTCATGGCCGACCACGAAGATGGTTCGCTCGATCTGATTGTGATGGGCCGCACCCCGCTGGAACTGGCCTGCGCCGCGAAAGCGCTGGCGCACTGGCTCGCCGCCGGGCTGCCGCTGATTATCGCCACGCCGGTATTGGGGCTGTTGTTGAATCTCGATGCGACCTCGACTTCGGCGGTCGCGTTGACGCTCTTGGCGGGCACGCCGGCACTGACATTTACCGGCATGATCGGCGCGGCGCTCGCCGTGACTCTTCATCGCGGCGGACTTTTGTTGGCGGTGCTGGTACTGCCGCTGTCGATCCCGGTGCTGATATTCGGCGTCGCTGCCTCGGAAGCCGCGATCTCAGGGCCGCTATTGTTCGGAACCCCGTTTTCGATCCTGTGCGCACTGTCGCTGGTCAGTTTTGTCGTCGGACCGTTCGCCGCCGCCGCGAGCCTGCGCCACGGGCTGGATTGAATGCTTAACTAATACCGATCAACTCTGGCTGAGACGCCGTGAAACGGCACAAGTCGCATTGTCTGCGCAAGCGGCAGCTATTATCAGGGACGCCATGACGCTGATCGATCTCGCCAACCCCACAAAATTCCTTAACCTGACCGCGCGCA
>DATBYN010000009.1:0-5496 GCA_036513695.1 Bradyrhizobium sp.
ATCAATCCGAATTTGGCTGCGCGCCAATGAGTCCACGCCCTGGATCACGCCTTGTCGTAGGTCAGGCCGCGCTCGAGCCGGCGTCCAACGAGTGTCGCCGGAAACAGGATCGCGAAGTAGATCAGGGCTACGATCGTATACACTTCGAGCGGCCGATAGGTGTCGGCGTTGATCAGCGTGGCGTTGTAGACGAGGTCGGGAACGGCGATCACGGACACCAGTGAGGTGTTCTTCAACTGCGTCACCGACTGGTTGACGTAAGGCGCGAGCATCGGCTTGAGCGCCTGCGGCAGGATCACCGATCTCAGCACGCGCCATGGTTTTAGTCCGAGCGCCCGCGCCGCGTCCCATTGACCGCTATGCACGCTCTCGATGCTGCCGCGGACGATTTCGGCGTAAAAGGCGCCGCCATAGAGCGAGAGCACGCTGATGGCGGCGGCATGTGCCGGGATGTTCACGCCGATGACGACCGGAAGCGCGTAGTAGAACCAGATGATCTGAACGAGTAACGGCGTACAGCGGAACAGTTCGATATAGGCGAGCAGGAGCCAGTCGATCACCGGTAAGCGCCTCAGGCGAAGGATGCCGACGACGAGGCCGATCACTGTTCCGAGCACGACGGTGCCGATTGTGTAGGCGACGGTCCAGCCGAGCCCGAGCCAGAACAAATGGCTGTATTTGCCGAGGATCGCGAAATCCCAAACGTAGGGCATGTCTGCTCCCGCTTTACTGCGCGACGTGCGCTTGCCTCTCGTCGGGCATCAGAGGTAGCGGCCGGGCGAAAAGGCAGTAACGTCGAAGGGTGGCGGCGTTCCGGTGATCATGGCTGCGATCGCAGCTCCCGTGGCGGGGCCAGTGGTAAAGCCGATGTGCTGGTTGCCGAAAGCGAGCCACAAACCGGAATGCCGCGGCGCTGGTCCGATCACCGGTAAGCTGTCGGGCAGCGTCGGCCGCGCCCCGCGCCAGGGTTCGCCGACCGCCTCGCCGAATTCGACCACGCTGCGCGCGACCGGCACCACGGCATCGAGCTGCGCGAACGAAGACGGCGCATCGCGGGCGGTCAGTTCGACGCCAGAGGTGACGCGAATACCGTGCTCCATCGGCGTCATGAGGAAGCTGCCTTCGGCGTCATGGATCGGGCGCTGCAATGAACGTGCCGGGTTCGGCTTGAACTCCCGATGGTAGCCGCGTTCAAAGGCGAGGGGAACGCGATAGCCAAGCGGCCGCAACAGATCGGCGGACCACGGTCCCAGCGCGACCACGACATGGCGCGCCGCAACCCCGCCGTCCGCGAGCACCACGCGCCAGCCCTCGCCGTCAGGGGTGATCGCCTTGATGTCCGACTGACGGATCTCGCCACCTGTGGAAGCGAACATCTTCGCGTAGGCCTTGACCACGGCGTCCGGCGAGTCGACCGAAGCGGTCTGTGTGTGCAACAGGCCAACCTTGTAGATCGGCACAATGTTCGGCTCGAGCGCGGAAATCGCCTGGCGGTCGAGCAGTTCGCTCGCGATGCCATATTCGGCCAGAAAAGCCTGCTCTTGCTTCGCCGCAGCGAGGGCGTCGCTGCGCCACGCCTTCAGCCAACCGGTCTCCCGGATGCGCTGCGCCGCATTTGCTTTCACGATCCATTCCCGATGCAGTTTTAGCGATGCGCCGATCAGCCCGTGCAGGGCCGTTGCCCGCGGTTTGACGCGAGACGGCGCCGCATTGGCAAGGAAGCGGACGATCCAGTCGATATTCGCAAGCGCCCAGGCCGGATCCCAGCGCAGCGCCGCGTGGCGGTTGGTGATGTAAGTCGGCAGCGCGCTCCAGAGCGACGGCTTGTTGAGCGGCAATATCGAGCCGCTACTGAGAATGCCGGCGTTGCCATAGGAGGTTTCGCTGCCCGGCTCACGCCGATCGAGCAGGATAACCGACAGCCCCCGTTGCCGCGCGGCATAGGCCGCCGATACGCCGACGATACCCGCGCCCAGGACGATGACGTCAGCTGTTTGATCTTTCACCCTGTCCACCACGTAAAGCTCTATATCAGCGTAAGGCCGCCATCGACCGGCAACATGGCTCCCGTCACATGTCCGGCCTCCGGCGACAACAGAAAGGCGACCGCCGCGGCAACCTCGTCGGGTTCGGCCAATCGTGCGAGCGGATTGGCCTTGGCGACCAATTGCCAGGTCTGCTGGTCCAACGCCCCCGTTCGCCCGGCATCTTTCCGCGTATAGCCGGGGATGACGACATTGGCCGTTGCGCCCGAGCTTGCGAGTTCGATCGCAAGACACTTGACCAGCGCCTCGAGCGCGGCCTTGGCCGCCGCGGACGCCGGATAGGTCGCATCGGACGTAAAGCGATGGGCCACGAAACTGGAGATGGCGACGACGCGTCCCTGCGGACCACGCATCAGATCCGCTAGCGCAGCGGTCGCCAATTCGTGAAACGCCAAGGCCATGACGGCGAATGACCGCTTGAGCCCCGCGCGCGGCAATTGTGTGAAACTGCGCCGGTCCGCAAACCCCGCGGCATGGACGATGGCGTCGATGCTGCCGAATGCGGTGCGCGTCGCGGCAACAAGTTCGGAGGCCGTCCCGGCATCCGCCAGGTCGCCTGTGCGCCACGCGACCTTGGCGCCGGCATGCTGACACTCATTGGCAACCGCTTTCAATCGCTCGATGCCCGCCGCGTCGGCGCCTTGCCCATGCAACATCAGGCACGCATCCTGCCCTGCTAACCGGCGCGCGACCGCGGCTCCGATCCCGATCCCGCCGCCGGTGATGATTGAAACGCGCATGGACCCCTGTTCTTGAATGACTTTGGTCGAGCAAACTATAGGTGGCGCAAGCGCCAATGCCAACATTCGCAAAACGGCTTCGCGAGCCATCGGAGCAATTGCAGCGAAGCGGCGCGTGGCATTGCCTCGGGCCTCAGCCGTCCTCCAACAAACGGAGCCTGCGGCCAAGCCACTCGGTGGTCGGCGCCTGGATCAGGATGGTCATCAGGATGGCGACGAAGGTGACGGAAGCGATCACTTGCGCGCCGGGCGCCTTGATGCCGAGCAACAGGCCGGCGAGCGCCGCTGGAATGACGCCGGTCTCGCGCGTCCAGCACATGAACACTAGCTCGGCAAAACTCCAGCGTGCGCGGCGATCCGGCAGCGCGCACAGGAAAACCGTTACGGGACGCGCCATCAGCATCAGCACGGTGACCACGGCGACACCGCCGAGCCAGTATTTTCCCATCAGGGCAAAATCGACCTGCGCGCCGAGCAGGATGAAAATGAACAGCCGCATGATGAACGCCGTGGTCAGGACAAATTCGTCGAGCTTTTGCGCTTCGCCAGGCTCCATCTGGAAGCCAAAGGTCTCCTTGTTTCCGAGCATGATGCCAAAGACAAAAACCGCCATGAAGCCGCTGGCATGCAGGCCGGAAGCCGCGAAGTAAGCCGCGATTACGGCGACCAGCGTCACCACGGGCGCGTATTCGGCAAGGAACGCCCAGCGCTCGTGCGCGATCAGTAATGCGGCCAGATATCCAAGCGCGATGCCGGCGGCGATGCCGATGACGGATTGCTTGATGAGGTCGAAGAGTGACAACGCAAGCGAAAATTTCTCGTCTCCCATCGCCACCGCCAGCACGCCGAAGCTGACGATCGCGCCCATGGCGTCGTTGAACGCGGACTCGCTCATCACGGTTTGCGCGACGCGACCCTTGATCCGGACCTGACGGAAAATCGGCACCAGCGTTGCCGGATCGGTCGCGGCCAGCGTCGCGCCCAACAGCAGTGCCACGATCAAGGGAATGCCGAGGATGTAATGGGCGGCAATGCCGGTGATGACGGCCGTGACGATGACGCCGATGGTCGAGATCACCAGGATGGTGATCCAGACCTGCTTCAAGACATTGAGGCGCAGCGAGGCGCCGCCGTCAAACAGGATGTAGCTCGCGCCGAACAACAGGATGATCTGGTTCAGCGCGGATTCCGCACTGATGTGGATCAGGCCCAGCATTTGCGGGCCGATCGCGATGCCTGCGACCAGGAACACCGCGACATCGGGAATCCTGATCTTCTGGGCCAACAGGCCGGCGAGGGTGCCGACCGCCAGAATGAGCCCGCACGACAGCAGCGTGTGCTTTGCGATCTCGATCGAAGCGGAAGTTTCCACGCCGCAATCAGGCGGCTAGTCGTAAACGTGGATGATCCGTCGGGTCTGCGGATGGAACACGACCGCGCGGCCGTTGACGATCGCGTAGTGATGGTCGGGCACGCCATAGCGCTCGGGCACCGGATAGGATTCGTAAGGCCCGGGCGGCAATTCGCGGCCGACCACGACTTCATCTTCGTAGCGATAAGACGGCCGGTTCTCGTGCACGATGTATTCGTGCAGCGGCTCGCGGTGCTCATAAGGAACGATGGCACCGGTCGCGATCGCGGCGCCGGTAATCGCTCCTGCGACGGCTCCCGCAACCACGTCGCTTTGCGCGAAGGCTGCGCTTGTCGTCATCAGCGAGCCTGCGGCTAGTGTCACGGCAACCATTCGTCGAAGCATCAATATCTCCCTGATTCGCTGACCGGACTGTAACGCGGATTAGCGACGGTTCTATGGTTCCATCATGCCTATCGTGCGGCATTATGCAACGCACTAGTTCAATGCCTTCAGCCAGGCGCCGATGTCGCTGGCCGCGACATTGGCCTGCTGCAGCAATTTGCCCATGGTGAAGAAGCCGTGGAATTGGCAGGGAAAAGGTTTGTAGGTTACGGCAACGCCGGCCTGTTTCAGGCGCTTGGCGTATTCGTCGCCTTCGTCGCGCAAGGGATCGGCGCCCGCGGTCAGGACATAGGCCGGAGGCAACCCTGTAGTCCACGGAGATGACGACGAGCTCGCCTTCATGTGCAAGCTTGCGGCACACTACATCATGAGTCTCGAGATTGCCGATCGCCTCGCCGCCACCGTGAAAAAATACCAGGCATGGCGAAAGCCCGTTCGCAATCCTGAGCGTCTTCGGCGTGTAGATGCGCGCCGGGATCGCGCCGTGAGCTGCCAAGATCGAGAGCGGCTCGGCCGAATTCAGCTCTGGCGGTTCGGGATTGCTGACGAGGCGGGCCTGCATGTAAAATTCACGGGCTTCCGGCGCCGTCAGCGTTTCATAGGCGGGCCCGTCGGCTTCCTGAAACGCCTTGAATACGGCAACGGCATCGGGATCGAGGGTCACGAGCATGGTGGGGAAGACCTTCAGTGTTGACGTCATTCCGGGGGCGCGCGAAGCGTGAACCTCAGATGTGCAATTGCACATCGGGGAATCTCGAGATTCCGGGTTCGCATCTTCGATGCGCCCGGAATGATCGATACTTAGCTGGCGACGCGTCCGCCGTCGACGGTGTAGGCGGAGCCCGAAACATAACTTGCGTCATCAGAGGCGAGGAACGCCACGACGGCGGCGACTTCGGAAGCCTGTCCGAGCCGGCGCGCCGGAGTCCGATCCACGATCCGCTCGGTTGGCACC
>DATBYN010000010.1:0-11309 GCA_036513695.1 Bradyrhizobium sp.
CCGGCTCTACGCGATGGTCGGGAGATTGCGGCTCCTCGCCCCCGCCAATGTCATCGCAAGCGCAGAGCAGGTCATGCAGCACATCGTCGAAACCTACTACCTTCCCAATCGGGACTTCAGCAATCCGGAGGAGAAGCCGCGGGAGGATATCGATATGCTTCGGGCGTTCAGCGAAGCTTGCCGTCAAGATTTGGGTGTTTAGGTCAAGCTTCGCCGAAGCGGCGTTCGTCGCAATCGATGGTGATTGCGCCGCCGAACGCCAGCTCATGCTTTTGCAGTTTGAGGATGCCCGATGTTGTAGCGCGGCGCCGGGACAGCGCTGGAGAGCTTTCCGGACATCGCGCGGCGGGCTGCCTCGAACCGATCCCACTCTTCCTTCTCCGCCAGGGATGGAATAGTGACGATCTCTCCCTGGTCAAGACCGGCAAGCGCAGCGTCGACCATGTCTTCCGCCCGCATCACAATCGCGGCGGGCAAATTGTGAACCGGCAGGCCGGCGATATCCCAAAACTCCGTCGCCGTCGCGCCGGGCAAGACCGCCTGCACCCGTATGCCTTTCGGGGCAAGTTCATGCTGCAGCGACTGGCTGAATGCCAATACGAACGCTTTGCTGCCACCGTAGACGCCGTTGAGTGTTTCGGGCGAGATCGCCACGATCGAAGAGATATTGATGATGGTACCGGCGCCGCGTGCGACGAAGCCGGGCACTGCTGCGTAAGTCAGCCGGGTGAGCGCGCCGACATTGAGGCGGATCATCTCATCCATCTTCTCGACGTCCGAATTAAGCAGCGGCGCTGCGGCGCCGACGCCGGCATTGTTGACCAATAGCGCGATGCTCGCGTTATCGCGCAACGTCGTCTCGATCCGGGCCAGATCCGTTTTGTCGTTGAGATCGGCTACGATGGTCTCGACCGACCGGCCTGTCTCTTTTTTCAGCCGGTCGGCCAATGCGGCGAGCCGGCTCTGGTTGCGGGCGACCAGGATCAGGTCGTAGCCGCGTTTGGCTAGGCGGTCGGCGTAGATCGCGCCGATGCCTGTGGAAGCGCCGGTAATCAGTGCCGCTCCCTTCGATTTGGTGGTGCTCATCTTGGTCTCCTTTGTCCGCCGACGGCTCGTCGGCCTCTTGCAAAGGAAATCTAGGCTTGCGGGCGCCTGTCTCAAATGTCATATAAACGGCGTTTTAGGACACGATGGAGGCGGCCCATGCAGCGGATTGGTTTCGTCGTCTACCCCGGCTTTCAGGTCATGAGCTTCGCCGTGATCTCGGTCTTCGAGTTTGCCAATATCCACATCGGCGAACCGGTCTATGACGTGAAGCTGCTGTCCGAAACGGGCGGGTCCATCCCCAGCTCGGCCGGCATGAGCGTCGTGGCGGAGCCTTTCGACGATACGAGTTTCGACACACTAATTGTCGGCGGCGGCACCGTGGTCGAGCCGTCGACGCCAGGTCTGATCGAATTTGTCCGGCAGGCTCCGGGGCGATGCCGACGGGTTGCCTCGATCTGCATCGGCGCGTTCATCCTCGCCGAAGCCGGCCTGCTCGACAGCCGACGTGCGACCACGCATTGGTACCACGCGCGCGAATTGCAGGCTCGGTTTCCAAAACTGAAGATGGAGGAAGACCGCATCTTCATCGTCGACGGTCTGGTGTGGACCTCGGCCGGGGCGACCGCGGGCATCGATCTCGCGCTCGCCATGGTCGAGAAGGATTTTGGCGCGGAGGTGGCGCGGGCCGTGGCCAAGAAGCTGGTCGTCTATCACCGGCGTGCCGGTGGCCAATCGCAATTTTCGGCACTGTTGGAGCTGGAGCCCAAATCCGACCGTATCCAGAGCGCGCTGGCGTATGCGAAGCGCAATCTCGCGTCTCCATTGACGGTTCGACAGCTCGCTGAAGCGGCGCATCTCTCTCCGCGCCAGTTCAGCCGTGCGTTCCATGCCGAGACCGGCCAATCGCCGGCCAAGGCGATCGAGAACCTGCGCCTCGAGGCTGCCCGGCTGATGATGGAGCAGAGCCGCCATCCGATCGAGGTAATCGCGCGGCAAACCGGTTTTGCCGATCGCGACCGCATGCGCCGCGCCTTCCTGCGCGCCTTCGGACAGCCGCCGCAAGTGATCCGGCGCAACGCGCGCGCGGAGGCAGCGGCCTGAAATCTTCGTCGTCTCGGCGAACCAACGGGTCCGGCTATCGCCGGCCCGATGGCAGGCTCTGGGACCCATAACCACAGACGTTAGTGGTTGCGCGAAAGTCGTCGGACATCGTCTCTCAAAATCGGCTGCACGGCGTATGGGTCCCGGCGTTCGCCGGGACGACGACAGCGAACCGGGCGGCCCTATTTCCCTTTGAACACCGCTTTGCGTTTCTCAATAAAAGCCTGCACCGCCTCGCGGTGATCCGCGGTCATGGTGCTGCGGATCAGCCGCTCGGCCTCATGGTCGCGGGCGGTGGCAAAATCGAACAGCAGGGCTTCGTCCAGATTGTCCTTCATGTAACGCAGCGCAACGGTCGGCCCTTCGGCCATCGATTTCGCCAGCGCAAAGGCCTCTTCTTGAAGTTTTGCATCGGGGACCACGCGGTTGAAGAGGCCTATCCTCTCGCATCTCGCGGCATCGACCTTCTCCGCCGTAAACATCAATTCGCGCGCCCGCGCGGTGCCGACCAAGCGGGTCAATAGCCAGGCGATGCCATAATCACCGCTCAAGCCCACCCGCAAGTAGCCGGTCGAAACGAACGCCGATTCGGCAGCGATCCGGATGTCGCAGGCCATGGCAATGGCAAGGCCTGCGCCGGCCGCGGGTCCGGGCAGTGCCGCTATCGTCGGCTTGCGGACCGACACTAGCGCACCGGTCAGCAGGCGTTGCCGCTCCTGCAGATCGGCGACCTTCTCGTCATAGGGCATGTCCTGCTTTTTCTTGTCGCGGTTGGCGCCCATGCCCTTGACGTCGCCGCCCGAGCAGAACGCGGTGCCGGCGCCGGTGATCAGGAGCACGCCGACATCGGGGTTCTCGCCGCAGGCTTTTATCATCATGCGCAGCGCCGGCGTCAGATGGTCGGACAGCGAATTGCGCGCCTCCGGTCGGTTCAGCGTGATGATCGCGACGCGGTCGCGGATTGCGCATAACAGTTCGTTGGTGCCGGTGTCGATGGTGATTTCGGGTGTTTTCGCGTCCATATCGTTGTGCCCTCGGTTGTCGGCTTTCCTCGCTCAAAACTTCTCCACCCAGGGCCGCAATTCCATCTCCCAGGTCCAGGCGCTGCGCGGCTGCTGCAGCACATTCCAATAGCTCAACGCAATCGCGTCGGGATCGAGCATCGAATCCGGGCGGTCCGCCGGCTCGCTTCGCGCGGCGCTGCGAAGGCCGCCGTCGATGACAAAATGCGCAATATGAATCCCCTGCGGCGACAATTCGCGCGCCATGCTCTGGGCCAGGCCGCGCAGCGCGAACTTGCCCATCGCGAACGGTGCCGATTGCGCGTAACCCTTGACGCTTGCCGAAGCACCCGTGAACAGGATCGCGCCGTGCTTGTTGGGCAGCATCCGAGTTGCCGCCTGCTGCGCCACCAGAAAACCGCCGAATGCGCTGACCGCGATGGCTTTCTCGACATCCGCGGGCACGAGTTCCGTGAACGGGCCGCGGGCCCTGCCGCTGGCGTTATAGACAACCACGTCCGGCACGCCGATCTCGCGCTCGACCAGGCCGAACAGGCGTTCGACCTCATCTGGCTTGGTGGAATCACAGGCAAACGCCTTGGCGCCGGTTTCGGTGCAGAGCGCGCCGAGCTTTTCGATTTGGCGCGCGGCGAGCGCGACGCGGATGCCTTCGCGGGCGAACAGCCGCGCCAGTGACGCGCTGAGGCCTGAGCCGGCGCCGACGATCAGGGCGATTTTGTATTTTGGTATTTCCATGGTTTCCTCGGATGTGGTCTTTGACGGCTCGCCTGCCTTATCCCTGGCATGATATATATCATTTAAAACGCAGGGTGGAATGAACAAGGGTTGCAAATGCATCAGCCAGCCGAGCACAACGATGTGACTTCAGACCGGCCGGGATTGCTTGCGCCGGACACCTCGGGAATGAATTTTTACCGCGCCGATCCGGCGTTGACGGATCTGCTACGCGTTCATCTCCCAGATGCGCTGTTTCTCCACATCGAACCGCATCTCGACCGGCTCGGCGCGCTCGCCGGCGGCCATCTCGACGAATGCGCCAGGCTTGCCGACCGCCACGTGCCGGTGCTGCACCAGCGCGACCGTTTTGGCCGCGATGTGCAATGGATCGAATATCATCCGGCCTATCGCGAATTGGAACGCGCGGCCTTCGGCGAATTCGGCATTCACGCAATGTCGCTGCGCAAGGGTATTTTGGGTTGGCCAGAGCCCTATCCCGTGGTGGCGAAGCACGCGTTCACATTCCTGTTCAACCAGGCCGAGTTTGGTTTGGGTTGCCCGATCAATGTCACCGATGGTTGCGGCAAGCTGTTGGCAAAATTCGGCAGCGAGGCGCTGAAAGCAAGATATCTTGATGGCCTCACGCAAACCGATATGAGCAAACTGACCCAGGGCGGCCAATTCATGACCGAGAAGGAAGGCGGGTCGGATGTGGGGAAACTCACTACGACCGCCGTGCAGGAAGGCGATCATTGGCGGCTGTCAGGCGAAAAATGGTTCTGCTCCAACGCGGACGCAGAGATCGTGATGTTATTGGCGCGGCCGGAAGGCGCCGTCGGCGGCACGCGCGGCGTCGGCCTGTTCCTGATGCCGCGGCGCCTCGATGACGGCACGCAAAATCACTACCGGATCGTTCGGCTGAAGGACAAGCTCGGCACCCGCTCGATGGCATCAGGCGAGATCAAGCTGGAGGGTGCGATTGCCTATGCAGTTGGAAAGCTCGATCGCGGTTTTGTGCAGATGGCCGAGATGGTCAATTCGTCGCGGCTTTCCAACGGCGTCAAATCGACCGCGCTGATGCGGCGTGCGCACCATGACGCGATGACGGTGGCAAAAAATCGCGTGGTGTTTGGACAGCGCATCATCGATCTGCCGCTGGCGCGCCGCCAATTGATGAAGATCATGCTCGCGACCGAACAGGCATTGTCGATGAGTTTTATCACCGCCGACGCGCTCGACCGCGCCGAGGCCGGCAGCCAGGATGCGGCGGCACTGCTGCGCATCCTGACGCCAACGCTAAAATTCCGCGCTACCCGCGATGCCCGAAAAGTCTGCGGCGATGCGCTGGAGATGCGCGGTGGCATCGGTTACATCGAGGAATTCGCAACCGCGCGGCTGTTGCGCGACGCCCATCTCGGCTCGATCTGGGAAGGCACCGGCAATATCGTCGCGATCGATGCGCTGCATCGCGCGGTCGGCCGCCATGGCGCCGATGCCGCGCTCGCCGCCGACCTGCATGCCCGCCTCGATGACAGCGCTAATGTGCCGCAAGCCTGGCGCGATCGTTTACGCGACCTCACCGACCGCGTCGTCGGCTTTGTCCGCGAGGTTGCCGCGCGCTCTGACAACGAAGCCGAAGCGCGGCGCGCCACCAGCCTGCTCTATCATGTCGCGAGCTCGGTCGCGTTGGCCTGGGAGGGCGGCCGCATCCACGAGATGCGCGGCGATGCGCGCAGACTGCTGCTGTCGCGCATGGTGATCGATCACCGGGTCTCGCCAGGCGATCCGTTCCGGCTCACGGAAAATTCCGTGCAGCGCGCGGTCACCAGCCATCTGCTGGGCGAACGCGCGGTCGGCATGTCTGAGGTTGGCGATTTGCTCATCGCAGCGTAGGCTTGAGCCCGCGACAAGTTCTGGTTCAAAAATACCAACAAAATTTTAGGGAGTATCCGATGAAGGCCGCCGTCCTGCACGAAGTCAACAAGCCGCTGGTGATCGAGGACGTCAGCCTGCCCAACCCTGGCCCGCGCGAAGTCTTGATCCGCACCGCGGTCGCCGGCCTCTGCCACTCTGATTTGCACTTCATGGAAGGGCTTTATCCGCATCCGCTGCCGGCAGTGCTCGGCCATGAATCGGCTGGTGTGGTCGAGAAGGTCGGCCCCGACGTCAATTATGTAAAACCGGGCGACCATGTCGTCACTTGCCTCTCGGTGTTCTGCGGCACCTGCGACAATTGTACGACCGGGCGGACGGTGCTGTGCACCGACACCACGGTAAAAATGCTCCCCGGTGCATCGAACCGGCTGTCATGGGCACGATCGGAGAAATTGAATCAGTTTCTCAATTTGTCATCTTTCGCCGAGCAGATGCTCGTGCACGAAAACGCGATCGTCAAGATCCGCAAGGACATGCCGCTCGATCTCGCGGCGCTGATCGGCTGCGGCGTCATTACCGGATTTGGCGCCGTCGTGAACACGGCAAAAGTCGCCCCCGGCGAAAACGTGGTGGTGATCGGCTGCGGCGGCGTCGGCATGGCCGCGATCAATGGCGCCGAGATCGCGGGCGCCGGACGCATCATCGCGGTCGATACCAATCCGGCAAAACTTCAATTGGCGACAAAACTCGGCGCCACCGACATCGTAGATCCCAAGAACGGCGACGTCGTCCAGCAGGTGCGCGAACTCACCGGCGGCGGCGTGCATCATTCGTTCGAAGTGCTGGGCCGCAAGGAGACCGCGGAGCAGGCGTTCGCGATGCTGGCCCCCGGGGGGACTGCGACCATCGTCGGCATGATCCCGTTCGGCCAGAAGATCGAGCTGCACGGTTTTGACTTTTTGCGCGAACGCAAGATCCAGGGCTCGTCGATGGGCTCGAACCATTTCCGTGTCGACATGCCGCGGCTTGTGGAATTCTACATGCGCGGCAAATTGCATCTGGAGGACTGGATCTCGGCCAAGCTGAAACTGCCGGAGATCAACGAAGGCTTTGCCGCGATGAAGGCCGGCAAGACGGTGCGCAGCGTGATTATGTTCGATGCGTGAGGCGCACCTAGATCGTCATGCGCGGGCTTGACCCGCGCATCCATCTATCTTCGCAAGAAGCGCTTTTCCAAGGCGATGGATTGCCAGGTCAAGCCCGGCAATGACGACTTGCTCACCGCGACACATGCGCCGACACCGCGAGCCAGCGGCCGTTCTGGCGCGCCCAGCAATCGGTGTAGCGCCCAAAAGCCTGCGCTCCGTCCGGCATCGTGTAGCTCGTTGCAGCGTGAATGATGGCGAAATCGCCCATGATGCGAATCTTGACATCGCGGGCTTCGAGATTTTTGATCGTCACGGGGACCGCCGTCTGCCTGAGAAAGCCGGCGCGGTCGACCAGCGACTTGTCTGGATTGGAACAATAGAAATCGTCCGCGAGGATTTCGTCGAAACGCTTCACGTCCGAGTTCTGGACGGAATTGACGTAATCGCGATTGAGGCTCGTCAGTTCTGCGAGGTCGTTTCTCATGTGATTTCCTCCTTTTCTCGTCATTCCGGTGCGCGCCAACGGGTCGCGCGAATGCGCGCCCGATGACAGGCTCCGCGCGAACCCGGAATCTCTTTGCGATAACTTCGAGATTCCGGGTTCGAGGCTTCGCCTCGCCCCGGAATGGCAAAATCGTCAATCATCAAACATCGGCGGCGGAACAAAGCCACCGAATTCGCGCTCGATCAGCTCGGCCACTTTGAGCGGCGTGCGATCTTCCAGCCAGGGGCCGACGATCTGGACGCCGACCGGCAATCCTTCCGGTGAAAGCCCGATCGGGATCGCGGTCGCTGGCAGGCCGGGCAAGGTGGCGATGCCGGGCCACGACAGCTGATCGGGATAGACATAGTCCTTGCCGTCGATATTGACGCGGCGGGTTTCCTGCTCGGGTGAATGATCGTGCGGATAGGCCGGCGTCGGCATCACCGGGCAGATCACGGCGTCAAACGTCTTGAACAGCTCGCGCCACTGCGCCCGGAGCCGCGCGCGTCCGTTATCGGCCATCACCCAATCGCGGTGACTGAGCGCGATGCCGCGCAGGCGTTCCGCCCCCAGACTTGTATCGTCGGGCGAAAGCTGCGCGGCCGCAGCCTGCGCGCCGGCATAATTCTCCGGCAGGAAGGATGCGCCGAGGAACGACATCAGCATCCGCATATAAAGTCGCGATGACGCGGCGAAGTCAGGCAGCAATCGACTGTTGCGTTCGACACTGACTCCGGCCTTGCCGAGATTGGCGGCAAGTCTCTCGATGGCGCCGCGCACGGTTTTGTCGGTCGGCATCACCGGATCGGTGTCGATCAAGAGCACTCGGAAATTCTTCAATTCGCTGTGGCGCGGCGGCGGTAGCGCAAGCTTGTAGGCCTTGCCGGCCTCCAGCGGATCGGGCCCGGCGATCACGTCGAGCAACAGTGCAAGGTCCGCGGCCGAGCGCGCCATCGGGCCGACGACGGTGAGATCGCGGTCTCCAGGTAGCGGCGGGAACGGCGGCGGGAGGTGGCCGCGCAACGGCACCAGCGCCCAGGTCGGCTTGTGGGCATAGACGCCGCAATGGAACGCCGGCACCCGTAGCGAGCCGCCGATGTCGGAGCCGAGCGACAATGGCCCGTAGCCGGCGGCGAGCGCTGCCGATGACCCGCCGGAGGAGCCGCCCGGCGTACGGCCCAAATCGTATGGATTGTTGGTGGTGCCGTAGATATCGTTGTAACTCTGCCAGTCGCCGAGCCCGATCGGCACGTTGGTCTTGCCGAGGATTACGCCGCCCGCTTCTTTGACGCGGGAAATCGACAACGCGTCATCCGGCGGCTTGAAATCCTTTTGCGGAGCAAAGCCCCAGGTCGTGGGCAGGCCGGCGACGTTGTAGGATTCCTTGACCGTGATGGGAAGGCCGAGCAGCGGCTTGGCCTCGCCTCGCGCGCGTGCTGCGTCGGCGGCGCGGGCGGCTTCGAGCGCGCGGGAAAAATCGCGCACGCAAATCGCATTGATCTTGCCATCATGACGCTCGATACGTCCGATCGCGTCCTGTGCCAGCTCCACGGCTGAGATTTTCTTTGCTGCAAGTGCTGCCGATAATTCGGTCGCGGTCCTGAAGCTCCATTGCGATTTGGCCACGGCTTTTTCTCCTGAACTCGTTGGTTTGTGAGCGCGGAGATGATGCCCCCTTCCGGCGACAGCCGCTAGACCGCGATTGCTGTGAGAAGCCCGCTAGCGTCATCCTTTTGTTTGAGCATGATCTTTTTCGGAAAACCGGCTTCCACTTTTCCGGATCATGCTCTATCCCGCCAGCATCCGCTGCATGATGCGGTCGCGATAGATGAAGAGGTGGGCGAGCGCCGCCGCGACGTGGAGGCCGATCACCCCCAGCAAGCTCCATTCCATCGCCTGGTGCAGGCCGTCGATTAGCTTCCCGGCCTCGGGGTTTTCCGAAGCCAGCATCGGCATCGGTGCGAGAAAGAAGAACTCCATCGACCAGCCGCGGAACGAGGCGAATAGCCAGCCGGTGAAGGTGGTCGCCAATACCAGCGCATAAAGCAGCCAATGTACGGTTTCCGAACTCAACCGTTGCCAAGGGGCAAGCGAACTCTCAGGCGTCACGGGATGGGTGAGCCGCCAGGCAAACCGCAAAACGATGAGGATAAGGATAGTTGTTCCAATGGAGACATGGAACGCCATGGCGGCGCCGGGCTTCATGCCGCGGTGAATGTCCGGCATCAGCCAGCCAATTGTATATTGTACGACGAGAAGCGCGACGACGAGCCAGTGGAACAGCTTGGCGATGGTGCCGTATTGCGAACGGTCAGTCATGAGATTCCTTGGGGCCAGAGCATTATCAACGACATGACAACGATCCGGGTGATGCCTGCGTTATTCCATAGCAGCAAACAAAAATCACGGATTTAGAATTGGTGAAGCTGAACCGTACGAGAGGCGCGTGACGCGTCAAGCACGCATCGTCGCATCACGGCTGAAAGACTCGCCCGGAGTGGTGCGACATCGGGTTGACAGGGCCGGCTGTGGTTGTCTCGTTCGAATTGCTTCCGGGAACCGGAAACGCATATCCCAAAATCGTCTTGATGACCCAGCGATCGGACCCCGGCGTCAATCCGTAACCGACGCCGAAATTCACGTCCATGACGCCGAGTTTGAAATCGGTCACGGCGAACAAGAGGTGCTGCTGGTCGGGGAGTTTCAGGAAATCTCCGATCTTGCCGAAATCCGCATAATATTCGAGACCTACGAACAGATCCTTGTCGAGCCTTCGCGCGACGCGTACCGCGGGCGCAAAGTCCGCCTCGCCATATTTTCCGAAGCCGATGTCCACGATCGGGTTGACGATGAGTTCATAGTCTGCATTGCGAAGACCGATGATGGGTCGGATCTCGAGGGCAAACCTGGTTTGGGCGAATTTCGGTGTGGTGTTGCTGAATTCGAAATTGACGCCGTAGAAAAGGTTACGGTGGTCGGCATTGGGCGAGACGAACAGGGTGCGCAGCTTGAAGGCGTTCGAGAGGAACTGCTGATCCTTGATCGCGAAGGGCAAATAGAGCCCGAGTTCCCACCAGTCGGTGACGCCATAGGCGAATTCCGGCGTCCCATTGATGCTGTTGTTGGAGATAAGGCCGCCCGGAAACGGCGGCTCCTTCACGCCGAGCGGGACATAATTGAGGTGCTGCTGAATCGTGAATTGGCCGACGGCAGCAATGCCCGCGTTGTAGACCTGGATCTCGTCGGTGGCCTTCGCCTCCTGTCCAAGCACGATCAGAAAGGCAGCGCCGGCCCATCGGCAGACGTGGCGGCCCGATCCGCGTTGGGAGCCACATTTCATCATTGCCGCCCCTAGGCCGCGCCGATCAGAATGCCGACCGCGAGCACGATGACGCCGCCGAGCACGATCTGGAACACCGCCTGCAGGAACGGGGTATCCATGTAGCGCGCGCGGATATAGGCGATCGCCCACAATTCGATGAACACGACGATGCCCGCGATCGCAGTCGCGATCCAGAACGCGTTGGGCCAGGAGTCGGGAACCAGATAGGGCATGGTATGGCCGAGACCGCCGACGGTCGTCATGAGGCCGCAGGTCAGTCCGCGCAGCCAGGGCGAACCGCGTCCGGTCAGCGATCCGTCATCGGACAAAGCTTCCGCAAAACCCATGCTGATGCCGGCGCCGATCGAGGCGGCGAGCCCGACCAGGAAGGTCTGCCAGTTGTGATGGGTGGCGAACGCGGCGGCGAACAATGGCGCCAGCGTCGACACCGACCCGTCCATCAATCCGGCGAGACCGGGCTGGACATATTGCAGCACGAACACGCGGCGGCGGGTCGCGTCCTCCTGCGCGCGCACGTCGGGCTTGAGGATCTCGTCGGTCAGTTTTGCCGCGGTCTTTTCGTGGCCTTTTTC
>DATBYN010000011.1:0-19244 GCA_036513695.1 Bradyrhizobium sp.
AGCGTCGTAGCCCGGACGGAGCCAACGGGTCGCGCGAACGCGCGCCCGATGACAGGCTCCGCGAACTCCGGGATTTTCGCCGCGCGGGTGGAGTCCCGGATTGCGCCATCGGGCGGCGCTTTGCGCCGACCCGTTGGCTCCATCCGGGCTACGGTCGTCAATTTCGGAATTTCAGAAATAACGCTTGCGGTCCGACCCAAATCAGTTGTATATGCCCACCGTCCCGTTCCAAACAGGGGCGGCTCGCGATCGTCACGGACGCGGGACGGGATGCAGTGGACGCAGCGGCGCTATTGACGAACAGCGCTTAAGCGGACGGAGAAGGCGTGTGGTCCTGACACCCCGACGCTGGTGTCAAGTCTGCGAGAAGAAGCGCAGATGACGGTGGCAAAAGAGCCCGGTCACCGGGGAGAGCGCGAAGGAAGCCGTTAAAACCATTGCGTGCGGGAATGCCGGGTTGATCCGGTGGACTCGTGGTGACTAACGCGCGTGTTTATTACACTACACGCGCGGCTGCGGGTGCATCGGCACCCGGCATTCCCCACGCCCTTAAGGGGCGGAAAGTTCATCAACGACTCGGGCGCATCGCGCCGCGGGAACGCGAAGTCGTGTTTGGTCGGTAGGATGGGTAGAGCGTAGCGAAACCCATCATCTTCTCGGAAGCATTGATGGGTTTCGCTGCGCTCTACCCATCCTACGACTGCGCTCGCAATGACGATCTTTGAAAACCCCATGCACCCACGCAAAACAAAAACGGAGGCATCGCTGCCTCCGTCTTTTATTGCTCGCTTGCGCTTGAGCCTACCCCAACCGCCCCGCCGCATGCGCGAGCAGCGTGTACACCAGCCCCGTCTCCGAGGTCAGGTGGCTGCGCAGCACCGCTGGTCCGCGTTCATCGCGGGCGACGTCGTCGAGCAGGCGCTCGAACTCGGTGATGTAGCGGTCGACCGTCTGCTTGAAATTGCGGTCGGCACGGTATTTGCGGGCGACTTCGTCAAAAGCTTTTTGGCCGGCCGGCGTGTAGAGGCGTTTTGTGAACGCCTTGCTCTCGCCGCGTTGGTAGCGGTCCCACATTTCGGCGGCGAGGTTGCGATCCATCAGGCGGCCGATGTCGAGCGACAGCGATTCCAGCGGATTGCCGGAGGCTGCCGCTGGCTGCGGCGGACGGGCGCGCGGGGCCTCGCGGTTGCTGCCGGCGGCGTCGGTGCGGCTCAACAGGTCGGAGAGCCATCCGTCGCGTCCGCCGTCGGAGCTCGCAGGCGAGACCGGCGGCGCTTCGGTGCGGCGCGAGGGTGCCAAGCCGAGATCGGGCGGTGGCAGGGTCGAGGCACTGTTGCCGCTGTCGCGGTTGCCGCTGTCGCGCATCCGCGGCGCACCGCCCCGGCCTCCACTGGCGGCAACCAGCATCGGCTCTTCCTCGCGCTGCACGCTCGTGCGGCTCGAGGTGACGACGTCGAGGCCGCGGCCGTGATGGGCGACGATGCGGTTCAATTCCGCGAGCGCCTCGATCTGGTCGACGATGACTTTGCGCATCTGCGCGGTGCTCTCGGCGGCCTCCTGCGGCATTTCCAGTACGCCACGGCGCAGTTCGTTGCGGGTGGCATCCAGCTCGTGATGCATCTCGGCCGCCATCTGCTTCATGCTCGAGACCATGGTCGCGAACTTTTCCGCCGACTGCTTGAACATCGCATCCGCTTCATGCGTGCTTTGCTGATAGATATCGGTCATCGCCTCGACCGTCAGCCGGCGCTCTTCTTCGGCCGTCTCGCGAACCGCCTCGAACTGCCGGCTGATCGCGGCAGAGCCGGCGCCGGCGGTCTCCGCCACCACCCGCGCGATGTCGCGCGCGCGCTCTTCGGCGGCGGCCAGCGATTCGTCCAGCAGACCCGTGAAGCGCGACAGCCGCTGATCGAGATCGGCGGTGCGCAGGTCGATGGTGGTGACCAGCGATTCCAGCGTCGCCTTGCGTTCGGCGATCGACGCCGTGGTGTTGCGGTTGCTTTGCTCGACCACGGCAGAGGCCTCGACCAGCGCCTGGCCGTGGGTCTCGAACTGGCTGGAAAGCAAGCCGAGATCTTCCAGCGCCTTGGTGGTCTTGACATTGAAGATCGACAACTGGTCTTCCAGCGTCTGCGTCGCGGCGCCGTTGCGCGAGGTGACGTCGCTCATGGCGGAGACGAAGTCGGCAACCCGCGTGACGAGCGCGCGCTCCAGCGAGTTGAGATTGTCGTGGGCGCCGGTCAGGACCTCCTGCAGCAGGATGTTGCCTTCGCGCAGGCGCTCGAACAGCGCGACGGTATCGGTACGCAGGATCTTGCTGGTTTCCTGCATCTCGGTGACAGCCGCGGTCGAGACCTGGCGCGAATGGTCGATCGCCGCCCGCGAAGCCGCCTCCAGCTCCTTCAGCGACTTGTTGACGGCGCCGGTGGCGATCTCGCCGGCCGACGTGATGGTCCGCGCGACGTCGGAGCCGTGGCTCAGCATCGATTGCGAGAAGCTCTGGCCCCTGGTCTCGATCGATTTCAGTGCGTCGGAGGTGACGCGGTCGACATCGAGGGTGAGCTGGGTGGTCTTGGTGCCGAGGGCTTCGACCAGCGTTCCGCGCTTGCCGTCGATGATCTGCGACAGGCGATCGGCCTGCTGCTGAACATAGGAGACGATCTCATCGGTCTTCCCCGTCATGGTCGAGCCAAAGGCGTGGCTCGCGGCAAGTACCGAGCGTTCGACGTCCGCAGATGTCGACTTGACCTTGGAACTGACCTCGTTCGATGCGGCGACCAGAGCGCTCTGCGCGTTGAGCGCGCTGGTCTGGATGGTGTCGGTGGTATTGGCGGTGACCGCAGAGAGCGAGCGCTCGATATCGGAGGAGATCGCCTTGATCTGGCTCGCGGCGTCCGCCGAGGTCGCGTGCAGCGAACTTTGCGCCTCGCGCGCGCTGTTGAGGATCGAGGCGGCGGTGTCGGCGCCGACCGCGGTCAGGGTACGTTCGACATCGACCGCCAGCGACTTGACGTGATTGGCGGCGTCGGACGAAGCGGCGACCAGCGTGCTCTGGGCCTCGCGGGCACCGGCCGTGATCTGGTCCGCGGTGGAAGTGCCGACGATCGACAACGAGCGCTCTACGTCGGCCGCCAGCGACTTGACGTGGTTGGCGGCATCCGACGATGCGTTGACGAGCGTGGATTGGGCTTCGCGCGCGCTGGAGAGGACGAACGCAGCCGTCGAATTGCCGGCGGCCGAAAGCGTACGTTCGACATCGGCAGCGAGCGACTTGACCTGGCTCGCCGCGTCCGCGGAGGCGGTCACCAGCGTCGATTGTGCCTCGCGCGCACCGGCCACGATCTGTTCGGCGGTGGAAGTTCCGGCCATCGACAGCGAACGCTGGACATCCACCGACAGCGATTTGACGTGGTCGGCGGCGTCCGTCGATGCCTTGACGAGGGTGGTCTGGACTTCGCGTGCGCCAGCAAGGATAGACGCGGCCGTTGCACTGCCGGCAGCCGAGAGCGTGCGCTCGACGTCGCTCGACACCGATTTGAGCTGGGAGGCGGTCGCGTCGCCGGCAGCCGAGAGCGTGTGCTCGACATCGCTCGACACCGACTTGAGCTGGGAGACCGTCGCGTTGCCGGCGGCCGAAAGCGCGCGTTCGACGTCGCCCGACAACGTTCTGATCTGGTTGGCGGCATCGGCGGAAGCCGTCACCAGCGTCGAATGCGCGTCGCGGGCGCTCGACAGGATCGAGTTTGCAGCACCAGTCCCGACCGCGGTGAGGGTGCGCTCGACTTCCGAGGAGGTCAATTTGAGTTGGGCGTCGACGTCGGAGGAAACCGACAGCAGCGACTGCTGCGCGGCGCGGGCGCCGGTCTGGATGGTCTCGCTGGTGTTGACCACGAGGTTGGTGAGCGAGCGCTCCGCGTCTTCGACGTGGGACCGGATCCCAGTCGACAGTTCCTCGGCGCGGGCCATCAGGCCGTCGCTGGCTTGCCGCCCGCTGCTCTCGATGCGGCCGGCCACGGCTTCGACGCGCGAACCCAAGAGGTCCTCGAACTGGGAGATGCGGATGTCGAGATCGCTGGCGACGGAGCCGACCCGGGTTTCGATGCCCTGGTGGATTTCCTGGAACCGCGCCGTGATGGTGTCGGCCAGATGGGTACTGCGGCCATCGATCGTCTGTGTCACGCCGGCGATGCGCTGGTCCACGGCTTCGATCGCCTGGGCAGTGCCGGACGACAGCGAATTGGTAAGATGGCCAAGACGGGTATCGATCAGCTGGATCGCCTGAGTGGTGCCCTCGGTGAGCGTCGAGGTGAGATGGGTCAGGCGCGAGTCGATCGAGTGGATGGTCTGCGCCGCGCCGTCGGTCAGCGAAGATGCCAGCGTGTCGAGACGGCTGTCGACGGTGTCGGTCACCGACTTCGCCCGCGTATCGAAGGTCTGCTCAAGCGATTTGAGACGGCCGTCGATGGAGTCGTCGAAGGATTTGATCTTGCTGTCGAGCGAGCTGTCGAGATGGGCCACGCTAGAGCCCAACGTGGTTTCGAATTGCAGCAGGCGCTGGTCGAGCGAAGCGGTGATCTCGCCGCCATTGGAGGTCAGGCGGGTATCGAAGGTGTCGACATAGGTCTTCAGGGTATCGGCGATATCCTGGGTGCGCTGACCCATGCGCTCGACGATCTCGCCGCCGAAGGTTTTGACGGTACGGTCGAATTCCGAGATGTGGCGGGTGATCAGCGCCCCGAGCGTGCCGCTGTCGCGCGCGAATTTTTCGGCCAGTTCGCCGCCCTGGTTCTTCACCAGTTCGTCGAACGAGCTCATCTGCAACGAGAGGGTGTCGTGCGCGGTCTCGGTCTGGCTGACGACCTTCGCCACCAGCGAGTTCACGGTCACGTCGAGCGCCTCAGAGGCCTTGTCGCCGGAAGTGAGGATGCGGGTCGCCAGCCGGTTGCCGGCGTCGTCGATCTTGTTGACGAGATCGCCGCTGCGCAGCTCGAGCTCCAGCAACAGCGAGTCGCTGGAATTCTTCAGCGAGTCGTGGACCTGTTCGGTGCGGTCGGAAATGCCGTCGACGATGGTGGAAGAACGCTGCTCGAATTCGCTGGTGATGCGGTCGATCCGCTCGTTCAGCATCTCGTGGACGCGGTCGGCGAGGTCGACGAATTCGTCGTGGACGTGGCCGGTCTTGAAGTTGAGAGAGGTGGTGAGGCGCTCCGAGGCGTCGAGCACGGCGCGTGTGGTCTCGGCGCTGGCTTCCTCGAGACGATCGAGCAGGTCGCCGCCGCGCTCGCCGAGCGCCAGGATCATGTTGTCGCCGGCATTGCTGAGCGCGCTCGTGATGTGGGCGCCGCGCTCTTCCAGGGCGCCGGTGATGCTTTTGGCGACTTCATCGACGCGGGAAGCGATGGCGTCCGAGATCAACGCGATATCGTGGCGCAGGTCGATTTGTACACCCGAGATGGCGCTGCGGACCTGTTCGGCCTGTCCAACCAGATTGTCGCGCTGATGGGCGATGTCCTGCAAGAGAGCGCGGATGCGCACCTCGTTGTCGGAATAGGCGCGTTCAAGGGCTGCGACTTCGTTGGCGACCAGGGTTTCCAGCTCGCCGGCGCGCGCGATGGCGCGCTCGACGCCGTCGCCCATCGCAGCGACTTCGCGGCGGATCGCCTGGCCGACGGTCACCATCGAGTCGCTGGCGGCGCCCTCGGGCTCCGAAAAGCGGATCGCGACCTGGGCCATCGACTGCGCGATCATGCGCAATTCCTGGCCGCGCCAGGCCAGGCTCGCCAGGAAATAGAACAGCAACACCGGCGCGAAGAACAAGGCCGCGAGGCCCGCCAGCGCCAGCGCGCCGCCAGAGCCCTGACCGATCGCGGCCTGCAGCGAGGGCAGGAAACTGAAGGTCAAAAGTGCGGCGCCGAGAATCCAGACGCCGGCAAACAGCGTCGCCAGCGTATAGACGTTGCGGGCCGGCCGGCCCTTCTGGATCGCTTGCAGGATCTGCCCGATGGTTTCGCGGTCGTCATTGGCGGCGCGGCGGGGGGCGCGCGTGTCCTCGATGGAATCAAAGATCGGCCGGTCGGTGCTCGGCCGGGTGTCGAAGGTGGGCTCGTCGTAGGCCGGTGGCGATGCCGTGATCGCCGGCGCCACGTCGCCGCGGACCGAGCTGCGCGAATCGTCCACCGCACTGACGTCACTGATGTTGAGAGCTTCCTGAATGGCAGAAAGCGCGACTTCGGTAGGGTCTTTGACCTTTTTGGGATTGTTCGCCATGTTCAGTCTGAGCCCTCGTGTTACTTCATACGCGTCCCCGGAGAGTCTCGCGCGAACGCCCCTCGCGAAGCTTCAAGCCGGTTTGATGTCCCAGGCCGGTCGCGAAAGCGCGGCCGTCGCCCGGCTTGTCCGCCACCATCCGGAAACATCCTATTGGCTAGGCGGTGCGAATGAAATGGCCGCGATTAATACAATCTTAATCATCGTTAACAACGCGGCGCCGTAACGCCTTACGGTTCCACAAATTTCTCGTTTCCGTGCGCCAACCAAGGCTAATCTTCGCCGAAAACAAGGCGAACTTGCGGCGGATACGCAAAACGTTCCGTTAACCATTTCCGTGATTGGCTGTCGAAAATCCCGCGGCCGGAACCATCGGGCAGGCAGATTTGGGGCAGGAAGATTTGGGTTATCGCATGCCGCTTCATCTGGAACGGATTGACTGGATGCCATCGCCGCCGCTCGTTCCCGATGATGGTCCGATCGATATCGAACATCTTAAGCGCATGACGCTTGGCGATATCAGCCTCGAGCACGAGGTGCTGGCGATGTTTTCGGCCCAGGCGGCGAGCCTTTTGGTTGCGCTCGCAACACTCCCGCCCGACGCCGGCGCGCTGGCGCATACGCTGAAAGGTTCGGCACGCGCGATCGGCGCAATCGCGGTTGCGGACGCCGCCTTGGATCTAGAGACCGCACTGGGGAACGGCGGCGATCCCGCCACGGCGCTCGGCGCGCTCGCTGACGCGATCACCGAAGCGCGCACCGCGATCGACGCGATCCTGCGCCGGTCCTGATCTCGGCCTTCCAACGGCTTTTTCCAAAAAGCCGCGCCACCGCTAGCGCGGAGCGGATCGACCCGTTATAGGACACCCCGGACACCCCCCTTCATCCGGCAGCACGAGCATCATGGCCAAGATACATTTTACTGACCATACCGGCGAAACCCGCACCATCGAGGTCGAAAACGGCGCAACCGTGATGGAAGCGGCGATCCGCAACGCCGTCCCCGGCATCGAAGCCGAATGCGGTGGCGCGTGCGCCTGCGCGACCTGCCACGTCTATGTCGATGAAGAGTGGCGCGCGAAGGTCGGGGCGCCCTCGCCGATGGAAGAGGACATGCTGGATTTCGGTTTCGACGTGCGGCCGAATTCGCGATTGTCGTGCCAGATCAAGGTGAGCGACGAGCTCGACGGTCTCAAAGTCTCGACGCCGGAGCGGCAGGCCTAACAAGCGGCAGGCCTAGAACGTCGGCTGCGCTATTTCGACGCCACGGCGCAGCCACGGCTGAAATTTTCTGACGATCTCCGGTGTCAGCGGCGTCGGCTTGCGATGGGTCTCGTCGATCAAGACGCTCACCGACTGCGCCGAGGCGATGCATTTGCCTTCGGAAAACACCACCTGATCGAAGCTAACGGAGGTCCGGCCGAATTTTGAGACGCCGAGCCCCATCTCGATCGTGCCCGGCCAGCGCAGTTCGGCGCGGAAATGGATGTCGAGCCGCACCATGATCCAGGCCAGGCCCGACGGCATCAGGCCATAACTGCGGTCCTTCATCAAGGTCACACGGCCGGTCTCGAAATAGGTCGCATAAACCGCGTTGTTGACGTGGTGATTAGGGTCGAGATCGGCAAAGCGGACATTGTCGGTCAGGCGATAGGGGAAATCTTCGAGAAGCGGCGTTGAATCAAGACGGCCAGCTACGTTCACGGGGCGGACTCCGAAAATGACACGCCTTTACAACCCAGTTGTCGAATGGCGGCAAGGGGTTGCCGCGCTCACAGGTCGCCATATTATGGCTTTCCTCTGCCCGCTGCGTTAGCTAGACAGGCGCAAGCCCCAACGCATTGTCCAACCGAAAAGAAGCGACATGAGCGAAGCGATCAAAACCGATGTCCTGATTATTGGCGCGGGCCCCTGCGGGCTGTTCGCCGTTTTCGAACTGGGGCTGCTCGACATGAAGGCACATCTCGTCGACATTCTCGACAAGATCGGCGGCCAATGCGCCGAGCTCTATCCGGAAAAGCCGATCTACGACATTCCCGGCATTCCCTTCGTCACCGGCCAGGGCCTCACCGAGGCGCTAATGGAACAGATAAAGCCGTTCCATCCGACCTTCCACCTCAACGAGATGGTGGAGAAGATCGAGAAGATCGGCGATCCCGCATTTCGCGTCACCACCGATGCCGGCAAAATATTCGAGTGCAAGGTGGTCGTAATCTCCGCCGGCGGCGGGTCGTTCCAGCCGAAACGCCCCCCAGTGCCGGGCATCGAGGCCTATGAGGGCACGTCAGTGTTTTATTCCGTGCGCAAGATGGAGCAGTTCCGCGACAAGGATCTCCTGATCGTCGGCGGCGGCGACTCGGCGCTCGACTGGACGCTCAATCTGCATCCGATTGCCAAGCGCGTGACGCTATTGCACCGGCGCGACGATTTTCGCGCGGCACCGCACAGTGTGGAGCAAATGCGCGCGCTGGTGGCTTCCGGCAAGTTGGATTTGAAGATCGGTCAGGTCACGGGCCTTGAAGGCGAAGGCGGGATGCTCACGGGAGCGACCCTCAAAGGCAATGACAACGCAATTTCGAAAATCGCTTGCGATACCATGCTGCCGTTCTTCGGCCTGACCATGAAACTCGGGCCGGTCGCGAATTGGGGCATCGAGCTTGAGCACAATCTGGTGCCGGTCGAGACCTCGGCGTTTGAGACCAGCGTGCCCGGAGTTTTTGCGATCGGCGACATCAACACCTATCCCGGCAAGCTCAAGCTGATCCTGTGCGGCTTCCACGAGGGCGCGCTGATGGCGCAGAAGGCGCACCGCTATGTCTATCCGGACAAGCGGCTGGTGTTCCAGTACACGACCTCGTCGTCGAGCCTGCAGAAGAAGCTCGGGGTCAACTGATCGGGGGAAACGCCGGACCAAGGGCTGCGGCGGATTTGTGACGTCCGGCCTTCCCAGCAATAGTTTGAAACGGGATGTGGCACTGGAACGATCCGCGAAATGGCCTTACTCTGGGGCTATTGCTTCGATGGGATTGGTCAGGTGGTGATGATGTGGACTGCGACACCCAGACTTCGACTGGCGCTGGCGTTCATAGCGGGTCTCGTGCCGTTGCTTGCCGTTGCACCGGGGCGGGCCGCGGAGCCCTCAGCCGCGGGGCTGTGGCAGAAGACCGAGGATGGCAGGACCGCGGGTTGGTTTCTCATCATTGACCATGACGGCATTTTCGAAGGCGTGATTGCCAAGACGTTCCCACAACCCGGCGATGAACCCAACAAGGTTTGCTCCAGCTGCACCGACGACCGCAAGGACGCGCCATGGCTTGGATTGTCTTTCATCAGAGATATGAAGCGCGACGGATTGAAATACGAGAACGGTAACGTGCTCGATCCGCGCGACGGCAAGATCTATCATGCCAAGATGAGCGTCAGTCCCGACGGCCAGACGCTCACCATGCGCGGCTATCTGGGTATTTCCCTGTTCGGCAAGGATGAGACCTGGACCCGGCTGCCGGATACGTCGATCGCCCAGGTCGATCCCGCCATCGTTGCAAAATACCTGCCGACGCAGGCGGCGGCGATGAAGCCACCGGCCGCCGCAGCGAAAGCTCCCACTGGCGCGAAGAAAACCAACCTGCCGGCGCAACCGCCGAAATGAGCTGACGCTTTGCCATTCGGGAATTTGCGCCGCCCGGAGGTAACATGTCTGCCCGCCCCCTCATCCCCCGACGCAAGCTGTTCGACAATCCGACATTCTTCGGCGCGAAATTGTCACCGGATGGCCGCTCGATCTCGTGGCTAGCCCCGGTCGATGGCGTCCTGAACGTCTGGGTGGCGCCGGCAGACAGCATCGCGGCGGGTCAGCCGGTCACGCGCACCAAGGGCCGGCCGATTACCTGGCAGGCCTGGAGCCCGGACGGCCGTTACATCATGTTTCTCAACGATGAGAACGGGGACGAAAATCTGCACCTGTTCGTCGTCGATCCCACTAGTTGCGAACTCCGCGATCTCACACCGCTTGCCAACATCCGCGCGGTACCGACGTTTTGGTCGCACATTACCCCCGGCAAGATCGCGATAAATCTCAACGATCGCGACCGGCGCTGGAACGATGTCTTTCAGCTTGACCTTGCGACCGGCGAGCGCTCGCTGGTTTGGGAAAATCGGCAGGGGTTCGAATTTGTCGGCCTCGATTGGCAGTTGAGGCCGCGTCATGCCCGCAGCCATGGCGCTGACGGAGGCGTCCGGCTTTGGCGTCTTGATGGGGAGAAGGCAACGCTCTGGCGCGATGTCCCCTTCGATGCCAGCTGGACCACCAGAATCTGGACGTTCGACGCCGCTTGCACGCATCTCCATATGCTCTCCTGCATCGAGCAGGACAAATCAGCCCTGGTTCGGATCGACTGGTCGAGCGGGGAACAGAAAGTCTTGTTCAAAAGCGAGCGCGCCGATGTCACCGGTGCGATATTCGATCCTCGGACCATCGAGCCGGAGGCCGTTTGCGTCGATCTCGGTCGACAGGAGTGGACGGCCTTGACGCCGGCGATCGCCCCCGAACTCGCCCTAATCAAGGCGAGCCTGCCCGGTCATGCCTTCCACGTGCAGAGCCAGACCGACGATGGCCGGCGCCGGATCGTCATGAGTTACACGGCCGAACAGCCGGCCACCTATCATCTGCTCGATCGGGACAAACAGACCCTCACCGAACTGTTCACGGCGCGACCGGAATTGAAACCTTACCGTCTTGCGCCGATGCATGCCGTCGAGGGCAAATCGCGCGACGGCTACCGCCTCGTTTCATATCTGACGCTGCCGGCCGACATCGAGGGTGATCGCCCGCCGCAACCGCTGCCGATGGTGCTCGTCGTGCATGGCGGTCCGTGGGCGCGCGATATTTTCGGCTATCGCGGCGATCATCAATGGTTGGCCGACCGGGGCTATGCCGTGCTCTCGGTCAACTATCGCGGCTCAACCGGCTTTGGCAAAGCCTTCGTTGCCGCAAGCGAAAAGGAACACGCCCGCAAGATGCATGACGACCTGATCGATATGGTCGAGTGGGCGGTCGATGAGGGCATCGCGCAAAAAGACAAAATCGCGATCTTCGGCACCTCCTATGGCGGCCTCGCTTCGTTCGTGGGCGCGACATTTACACCGGAGGTTTTCTGCTGTGCCGTCCCGGTGGTAGGTATTTCGAATCTGCAGACGCTGCTGGAGTCGCTGCCGCCCTATTGGGCCGGCTTCGCCGAATATATGTATCGCAGCTATGGCGACCCCCGCACCGAGGATGGCCGCAAGTTGCTGGCGGAGCGCTCGCCCATCAACAAGGTCGACAATATCCGCAAGCCGATGCTGATTTTTCACGGCGTCAACGATGTGCGCTGCAAGGTGGCGGAAAGCGATACGATTGTCGCCGCGATGCAGGCCAGGAAAATTCCTGTCACCTACGTGGTTTATCCGGACGAAGGGCACGGGTTTCAGAAGCCCGCAAACAGGCTTTCCTACATCGTGATGGCAGAGGCGTTCTTTGCCCGGCATCTCGGCGGTGCCTTCGAACCGGTTGGTTCTGATCTTGAGGGCTCAAGCCATGAGATTCGTGCGGGCGTCGATATCCTGACCGATCTCGGCGTGACCTGACCTCACCGGTCATCGTGTCAGCGTGTGCCGGAGGAAGGCACGACCGGCGCCGTCGGCTCCTGAACAACCTCGGGCACGACGGCATCGAGTTGAAGCACCGAGGTCACCGCAGGCAAGGTCGCGTCGGCCATCGCGGCGTGGCCCTCGGCTGAGGGATGCACCGCCCCGCCGTACACGGCCGAAAGAACCCCCCAGGTCGCGTCATGGACGTCGGTCGGCTGGCTGGAAGCTGGCAGCCCCTGCGGATAGGTCATCGCCGCGAAGTAACTGTCGTTGGCGTCGCGGATCCAGCGCGCGCGCGGCAGATAGGCGCGATACTCGGAGGCGCCGCGGCCGCACAGCATCGGCTGGTTGGCCGCGGTGACAATATCGGGATCGAAGCTTTCGCCCTTCGGTGAAAAACATTCCCGGTCGAATTCGGGATCGGTCGAAGCGCGGGCGCAGAATCCGTGATCCGCGAATGCCGCCTGATGGGCATCGACAAAGCTCATGCGATCGGCGGCGGGATCGCGGCACAATACCCCCGACTGGCACAATGCGAGCGCTTTCAACTGCGGCAGGAATTCCCGCTCGACATAGCTCGACACATTGGCGAGCCGCTGCGGTTCGGCGTTGAACGAGGGATGGATGTCGAAACCGGCGCGCCCGCCGGGGCAGGGCGCGCCGCCATCGGCCAGGGTCGGGTTGGCGTAGGAGACATACACGACGTGCGACATATCGCCGACCAGCGGCTTTAGCGTCTCCCGCAGCTTCACAAAACTTTGCGGCAGGTCGCGCGCCAGGGCGGCGCGGGAATCCTCCACCGATCCCATCACGCCGGAGCGCCGAAACAGCACCCGCTCGGTCGGGTTGTCGACGATCACATCGGCTACCAGCCCGGAAAAATTGATGTCGTTGGCGCCGATCGACAACAGGATCAGATCGAGCTTGCGGTCGGGCTGACGTTTCTTCGCCGCAGAGACGGCGGCGCGCAATTCGTCGAGTTGTGCGTTGACCGAACCTGAGCAGTTGGCCCCCGATTTCGCCGGCGGGCATTCCCGCACGCGTTGCCAACCCAACAGCCCATCGGGGATGGTGGCGCCGGTGCAGGCGAGCGGCAGATAGGTCACCGCGATATGCTGGTAGCGAACTGCGAGCGCAAGCGCCGTGCGGGTCTGATAGCTGTACAGCGAGCGGTGGCAGGCGGAATTGAACCACAGCGCGCTCTGGCGCTGCCATACCTGCAGCGAGTCAGGGGCCTCGCAGGCGCGTCCGCCCTTATAGCCGGCGCGGCTCGGACGGTAATATTGCGAGGCCGCCGTGGCCAGATAGGAGCGGAAGCAAAAGCCCTCGTCCGACAACGCGATCGACCGGTCCGGATTGCCTTCGCCGGATGCGATGCTGTCGCCGAGGCCGGCAATGAAAACATCGCGCACCATGATCTCGGCTGAGAGACGCTGCGGCGCCTCCGGCCCTGAGGAGACCTCGACGGTGGCGACCGTTTGCCGGCCATAGCGCACCCGCAAATTGACAGGCTCGGCGCAATCGAAGGTGGATGCTTGCGGACCATCGCCATCGTCGAACGACCAGGCGCAGGTGGCGCCAACCGGAACGGCGCCGGTCAGCCGCACGGTCACCGCATGGTCCACTGGCGTCAGGTAGCTTTCTTTGACGTTGTCGCGGGTGCAGGGCTCGCTGACGCGGCCCAACAGATCGATGCAGAGGCGGTTTACCGTATTGCGCGCCCAGCCGCGACCGTCGCTCTGCAGTTCCAGCGCCTGTTCGGAGGCGAGAATGCTGCGGCCGCGCGCGCTCTCGGTATGCAGCAGGAAATCGCGTTCTTCGCGGAACAGCCGGAAGCGATTGCGCACCTCCCAGGAAATCTGCATCGGGGCATCGGGGCCGGCTTGCGCTGCCGCGGTCTGCACCGTCGTCCATCGCGCGGGCAACGCGGCCATCGCGCACACGACTAGGGCGCCTACGATCATCGGGCGGAGGTGAATTCGGGCCATGACGCGTTTGACGTTACGGATGGGGCGGAAATAAGTAAGAAAGATGCCCCGGAAACAAGGAGGGGTGAGATGCCTAGCCCCGGGCCTGACGGCGCTTCACCGGCCGGGCTCGCCGACCTTCGAGAGACTGCGGCACCGCGGCGGGCGCCGAGGCGGAAGTGGGAAAATTCTCGTTCAGCCGGCGGCGTTCCTGCCACGGCTTCACGACGTTAAGCCATAGCTCGCGCGTTCCCATGATGCTGATCGAGGTGCCGAACGGGATCACGAAATACAGGATCCGGAACACCAACAGCGTGGCAAGCAGCTGTTCTCTGCCGAATTCGGGCAGCGCCACCAGCATCGCGGCGTCGAACACGCCGAGTGAGCCGGGCGCATGGCTGGCGAACCCGAGTAGCGTCGCCAGAATGAACACCACCGCCAACGAAACGAAATCGATGTCCGGCTGTGCTGGCATCAACAGATACATCGCCATCGCGCAAAAGCCGAGATCGACTACGCCGATCAGAACCTGCAGCAGCGTTAGCCGCGCCGAGGGCAACACGACCTTCCAGCCGTTCTGACCGAGCTCGCGGCGGTTCTCGCCCATCACCAGCCAGAAGAAATAGACCGCAATGCCGGCGAGGCAGCCGAGCGCGATCAGCCGGTTCATGGCGGGCGGCAAAAGGTCCATCGCGGAGGCGGCCCAGGGGTGCAAGGCCATGCCGAACCCGAGCACGAACAGATTGCCGAGCCAGAAGGTGAGCCCCGAGAGAAAGCAGATCTTGGCGACGTCGATGGCGTTGAGGCCGAAATCCGAATAGATCCGAAATCTTATCGCGCCGCCGGTGAAGACGGTGGCGCCGATATTGTGGCCGATCGTGTAGCTGGTGAAACTCGAGAGCGCTGCGATGCGGTAAGGCACGTGTTTCTTGCCGATAGTCCGCAGTGCGAAGAAGTCATAGAAGGTCAGGGTGCAGAACGCGCCGACCACACACAGCGCGGCGAGCGCGATGTGGTGCGGCGGTATTTCGGTCAGCGCGGTCAGGATCACGCCGGTATCGACACCCCTGAGGGTGCGGACCAGGGTCGTGATCGCAAAAGCGATGATGAGGAGACTCGCCGCGATTCCGAGCCGTTTCCAGCCGATCCGTTTCTTGAAGCCACGCCCAAGCGTGGTCAGCAGTCCGTGCATTCGTCCTCCCGGCGGGGCGGCAACGAGGCCCTTCCGACGCGATTGATGGGCTGGCGGTGGCCAATTGCGCCTCATGTGAAAGACCCTTAGGGCAAAAACGGTTCGTTGTGCAGTCCTTGACAACGCAAGCTTCGGCCCCCGAGCCGTGCCGCCGTCACATGCCTTACATATGCCGCAACGCGGGAGATTCGAGTCCTGGCGCTTCGTGCCGTTTCATTTGGCGCAATGTTCCTTTGGTCCGGCGCGCGGCCTCCGGTGAATGAGGATTGAGACAAAACGTCGCGCGAACCGGGCTGCCGTTTTTACGTCGACGGCGCCTCGAACACCCGGCCGCCGCAAACTTACAGGCATAATTCGACCACGGACGAGATGTTCCCAGAAACGGCCGGCGAAGGCGCAGCGTTGGCGGCCAGCGACGCCGATCCCGCGCGCCGCCTCGACCGGATCTTACGCCTTGCGCAGCGCAAAATGCGCGCCACAAAACGCCATCACGGCGCCGAGACAGAGCGCGGCGAGACCTGCCAGCACGCCCGAGATGGTCGGGATTGGACTTGGCGCGGAAGCCGCCTGACCGGCGCCCGCCAGGATCAATACGCCGACCACGATCAGGAACTGTCGCATCCGCTGCGGGATTTGCCCCGACACCGCGCTGTCCATCAGATTTGCGGTGAAATAGCCGCCGCAGAAACCGACGGTTGCGATCAGCCACCACGCAATGGCCGCGCCCGCGGGCATGAATTCGCGTGTATCGGATCGCCACAGGCGGCCGAGATCGAGGCCGTAACGCGCGCCCAGCATGTGCACGGCGAGTGCCAGCAGCACACCGGAAATCATGGCGCCGGCGAGGATCAGGCGACGCGGAAAAAAAGCCGTCTCGGGCATGGTCCGCTTGTAAGATAAAGCCGAAGGTGCGCGCAAGCCGAGCTTGCGAATTCAATCGAGGTTTCCAAAACAGGAATAAACCATGGTTTTCGGACTTCTTGCATTGATCGCAGCCGCGGTCTTCACCGGCGTCGCGCTCTACGTCAATATCGCCGAGCAACCGGCGCGGCTATTATTGGACGATCGCGCGCTGCTCGCCGAATGGAAGCCGTCGTATAGACGCGGCGCCGCGATGCAAGCGCCGCTCGCGCTGCTCGGCTGCCTGCTTGGCGTGATGGCGTGGTGGCAGACCTCGCAGGTCGGATTCTTGATCGGCGCGGTTGCGATCATCGCACCATGGCCATGGACGCTGATCGGGATAAAACCCACCAACGATGCGCTGCTGGCGACGGAGGTGGACCGAGCGGGGCCGCAGACGCGGGCGCTGGTGGTCAAATGGGGCGCGCTGCATGGCGTCCGCACCGTATTGGGCGCGCTGGCAACCCTTGCTTTTTTGTGGGCATGCCTGCCGCGATAGGTTTGGTGTACGAGTTTCCAGGATCAGTCCATTGCCGATGACGCTCGATGTGCCGGACCAGGCGGCTAGCGATGTCCAGTACGCCTACAAGGCGTCGTTGATCGGTGCGGCGCATCGGTTCGAGCTGACCGGCGAGGGGTTATCATGGCGGGCCGGAAGCAGGTCGGGGGTCTGCCGCTACCTCGATATCGCGGCGGTCCGATTATCGTATCGGCCGGTATCGATGCAGTCGCGCCGTTTTCGCGCCGATATCGAATGCGTGAGTGGTCAGCGCATCGTCATCCTTTCGACCAGCTGGCAGACCGTCGCGCTGATGACGCCGCAGGACCACGACTATCGCGCCTTCATCAAGCGATTGCATGAGCGCATGGCGAAAGCCGGGAGCAGGGCGGCGCTGATCGCGGGCATCGGGCCCAGGATCTATGCCATCGGCATTGCGCTGCTGGCGCTGGTAGGGATTGCGATTGCCGGCCTTCTGGTTCGCGCGATCGCCACCGGCGAATGGGCAGGGGCGTTGTTCCTGGTCGGTTTCGTCGCCCTGCTTGCCTGGCAGAGCGGCGGTTTTATCACGCGTAACCGGCCGCGGACCTATGCGTTCGATCGTTTGCCGGAAGCGTTGCTGCCGTAATCGATCCCGCCGCAATCAAGCGCAATGAAATGTGACTTCGCGATGCGGCAAACCCACGGCATCGTCGATGCCTGTCCTGGATGAGGCGCGAGGCGGAAGGTGGAGGATCGAAGCGGCCGATTGCCGAGCGAAGCCGAAATTGCGGAGATCAATGCGAAGCATTTTGTCAAAACGCCGATAAAACCCGCCGATCTGCTGTTCGTATTCGGCACGCGCGAGGATGTTGATCGGCGCGTCGATGAAGCGATTCGATTGTGGCGCGAGGGCTTTTTTCGCTGGTCGATCGTGAGCGGCGGTGTGACGCCGGGCTCTAAACTCTCGGAATGCGAGATCATCAAGGCCGCGATGGTCGCGTGCGGCATTCCGCCTCAAAATATTCTGGAGGAACGCCGCTCGACCAACACCGGCCAGAACGTGATTTTCTCGCTACCCATCATCGATGCCGCGCTTGGCTTGAAAAATATCCGCAGCGTGATTTGCCTCGGCAATACCTGGACGGCGCGCCGCTACCCGATGACGCTGCATCGCCATTGGCCGGAGGTCGAGAAGATGCTGATCACGGTCGATAGTTTCGAGACGCCGCGCTCGCGCTGGCACACCGATCCTGTTTTCCGGGCCTTGATTCTCAAGGAATGGGACAAGATCGAGCCCTACAAGGCAAAAGGCTTTATCGCGGAGTGGCCAGCGGAATGAGCGAGCGCAGTTCTCTACTCCGTCGAATCGAAATCCTCTTCCTTCGCATTCAGCATTCCCGCCAGCGTGCGCAGGCCCGCATCGAGCTGCTCCATCGTCGGTGCCGCCAGCGCCAGCCGTATGGCGTTTGGCGCATGTCCGGGGGTCACCGTGAAGGTCGTTGAGGGCGTCAATGCGATGTCCCGTCTGGCCGCTGCGGCTACAAATGTTTGAGACCGCCAGTGCGGCGGCAATGTCAGCCACAGATGATACGATTTGTCATTTGACTGCATCGCAAAGCCGGCAAGCCGATCGGCTGCCATCTGCTGGCGCTGGCGCGCATCGATGCGCTTCAGTCGTGAAAGTTCAGCAGCGGTGCCGTCACTCATCAGCCGCTGTGCGGCCGCAAACGCATATCCCGAAGCCGTCCATCCGCCGGAACGTACCGAAGCCATGATACTTTCGCGCAAACGAAGCGGTGAAACGATGAAACCGAGCGCCAGCCCCGGCGCTACTTTCTTGGAGAGGCTGTCAATCACCACGCAGCAATCCGGCGCGAGTGCGGCCAACGGCGGGACATCATCGAGAAAGGCGTAAACGGCATCCTCGATGACGACGAGACCGAGCTTCTCGACGACGCGCAGCAGGTCGCTCCGGCGCGACGGCGGCATCGTTATGCCCAGAGGGTTTTGAATCGTGGGCTGGACGTACAGCGCCGATAGATGCGCTTCGCGGTGAGCCTTTTGCACGGCGTCCGGCCGAACGCCGGCTTCATCCATCGCCAACGGCACCAGTGTCACGCCGAGCCGGGCGGCGATGCCTTTGATAAAGGGATACGTGAGTGCCTCGACACCGCAGCGGCCCCCGGGTGGCGTGAGCGCGGCGAGGGCGGCTGCCATGGATTGGCGGCCGTTGGCGGTGAAGACCACTTGTTCGGGGTTTGGTGACCAACCTTGACGGGAGAGAAACCCGGCCGAGATGTTTCTGGCATTTGGTGTTCCGGCGCTCGTCGCCTGTCTCAGCGCGACATCGAGCGCGTCCGGCTTGTCCAATCCCTCCAGGCTCTTGGCGATCAGGGCCGATTGCGTCGGCATGGTCGGATAATTGAATTCCAGATCGATGCGCGCTCCTCGCGGTTCGTTCGGAACATTTATCGCGGGCTTCGTCTCTCCGGAAATAAATGTGCCGCGTCCCACCTCACCGACGACAAGGCCGCGACGCAGCAGCTCGGTGTAAACCCGGCTTGCGGTTGAGACGGCTATCTTTCGCTCATAAGCAAAGCTGCGCTGCGGCGGCAAGCGATCGCCCGGCTTGAAAGAGCCGCTTGCGATCTCGGCGGCGACGGCATCGGCAAGTCTCAGATATTCGAATTTCGACAATATTGCACCGAGATCAATGTTTTACTTGCACCGATACAATTACAAGATAATTTCCGGTTCATCAAGTCCATGCTTGTACTGAGGAAAGCGAAAGCAATCCGAAGTTACCCGA
>DATBYN010000012.1:0-2573 GCA_036513695.1 Bradyrhizobium sp.
AACCGGCCGTGATCCATATAAATAAAATAACCTCTTGCGGTTGCAGCACTATCAGAGATACCTTTTTGAGCAAGCTGATGCGGGATTGTGCCATGCGCACCAACGTTGAATTGCGAGCGGATCTGGCGAAAAAACCTAGTCCAATTCCCTTCTGGACCGGCGGGGTGATTGTTCGCTCGATTTTTCTGATCGTCATGACCGTGATCGCCGCTCGTGTCGCCAGCCCTCAAGTCGAAAATCTTCGTTCCGTGCTCGAGACACCCAGCGATCTCTTGCGCGTGGGGTTAGGTTTCACAGTTTGCTTGTGGCTCATCGCCAACGTTTTCATTTTGCCCAAAGACATTGAGGCGTATCGGACTTGGTTTTATCTCGGTCCGGCAATCTTGCCGCTGTCATTGCTCTGCGCTTACGTCGCCTGGTGAATCCGGCCTCTCGCTGAACTTTCCAACTTCAGATCTAGCCTCAATCTCCGGTGTTCGGGCTGCTGCCTTCAGATATTGGGAGGAGTTAGAACGACGACTTCTCCCATCGCGCATTCGCGCCAGACCGGCGTGGTGCAGGTCGCCGGCCAGCCGCCGCCGAGCGCAAAGAACAGCGCGGCGGTATCAGTGAGACGATTGGCCTCGGTTTGCACGCGGATCACGGCGGCGGTCAGATAGGTCTGCTGCGCATTGAGCACCGCGAGTTGGTTGACCTGCCCGGCATTGAGCTGACTCTGGACCACGTCGAGGCTTGCCTTCGCCGTCTCTTCGGCGTGTACCGCGGCCCTCATGGCGCGCGCATCGGCTTGCAGGGCGCGCAGCGCGTCCGCGACGTTCTGGAATGCGGTGATGACGGTCGAGCGATAGAGCGCTTCGGCCTGCTCCAGCGTGGCCTCGGCCGCCTTCTGCCGGTGATAGAGAGTAAAACCATCGAAGATCGGCGCGGTCGCACTGGCTGCGAGCGTATAGAAACCGGTGCCCGGTGCGAAGGCCGTTGCAAAGTTGAAGGCGGCAGACCCGCCGTTGGCCGAGAGCACGAGGTTGGGAAGCCGCGCCGCAATCGACACGCCAACCAGAGCGCTCGCCGAATGCATGTTAGCTTCCGCCGCCCGGACGTCGGGCCGCTGATCGACCAGTTTGCTCGGCAGGCTGATCGGCAGATTGGCGGGCAATTTGAGATGGGCGAGATCGAATTTTTGGGCGACCTCGTCGGCCGCATATTGCCCGGCCAGCGCCGTCAGCAAATCGCGTTGCACCGACAGCTGCTTTTCAAGCGGCGGCAGCAGCTGTTCGGCCGCCGCGAGCGCTGCTTCCTGCGCCAGCACGTCCGCGCGCGCCGCCTGACCGAGGCCGAACTGACGCTTTAGAATTTCGAGCAGGTTGCGCTCGATCGCGATGATGCGCTGGGTCGCGGCGATCTGGCCGCGAAGCGATGCTTCCTGGATCGCCGCCGTCACGACGTTGCTGGTTAGCGCCAGATAGGCGGCCTCGAGCTGGAACAATTGCTGCTCCGCGACGGCATCAAGGCTCTCGGAGGCCCGGACGTTGGCGCCCCAGATATCCGGCACGAACGCCACCGTCAGCTGATTGGTCACGAGTGAGAATTCGGTCTGCGGTCCCTCGGTAGGAATAGACGGCACCTGGCCGGGATTGGCCACAAGGACGCTCGAGGACGTCGAATTGCCGGTGACTTGCGGAAAGAACAATCCGCGCTGCGCCAGTGCGTTATATTTCGCGACCTTGATCGCAGCCTCGGCGGCTTGCAGATTCGGGTTATGATCGACCGACTGCTTTACGAGCTCATTGAGCAGCGGGGATTTGAACGCCGACCACCAGCGTGCCGACACGTCCGCCCCGGAGACAAAGTGCTGACCGGCGACGCGAGGCCCGCCGCGCCCGGGATCGGGCGAGGCAAGCTTTCCCGGCACATAACCGTCGACGTCAGGTGCCGCCGCCGGACTGAAATTGGGCCCTACCGCACAGCCGGAAATAGCCAATGACAGGATCGTCAGTATCGTGACACCAGCAACCGCGCGACGCTTGCGGCTGGAAGGGTTCCGACATGGCGCGGCGAGCGGCGCCTGCGGACCAATTCGCCCTGGACACAACATGATTGAATCCCCCAGCACGCCCGACATGTCCAACTAGCCTTCCGAACCGCCCCCGGCCGCCGCAACCGCTTCGCCGCCGCTCTCAGGTTCAGGTGCCCTGTCTCGCGAGAGAAATATCTTTCGAAGCGCAGGGGCGACCACGAGCAGCAGCAGAGGTCCAATGAACATACCGCCAACGACGACGGTTGCCAAAGGGCGCTGGACCTGGCTGCCAATGCCATGGGAAATCGCCGCCGGAAACAATCCGACGCCCGCGGAGAGTGCCGTCATCAACATCGGCCGCATCCGTTGCTCGGCACCGTGGAACACGGCTTCGGAGATGCCCATGCCTTGCACCCGGAGTTCGCGGAAATAGGTGATGTTGAGAATGCCGTCCATCACGGCGACGCCGAACAGCGAGATGAAGCCGATCGCGGCCGAAACGCTGAAATCGAGACCAGCGAGATAAAGCGCGATCAGGCCACCGCCGATCGCAAACGGG
>DATBYN010000013.1:0-2161 GCA_036513695.1 Bradyrhizobium sp.
GTCGACACCTATCACGTCGACATCCATGATTGCGGCCCGATGGTGCTCGACGGCCTGATCTGGATCAAGAACCACATCGATCCGACGCTGACCTTCCGCCGCTCCTGCCGCGAGGGCGTGTGCGGCTCCTGCGCCATGAACATCGACGGCCAGAACACACTGGCCTGCACCAAATCGATGCACGACGTGAAGGACGGAGCGGTGAAAATCAATCCGCTGCCGCACCAGCCCGTCATCAAAGACCTGGTGCCTGACCTCACCAATTTCTACGCGCAATATGCCTCGATCGAGCCGTGGCTCAAGACCACCTCGCCGACGCCGCAGAAGGAATGGCGGCAGAGCCATGAGGACCGCGAAAAGCTCGACGGGCTCTATGAGTGTATTCTCTGCGCCTGCTGCTCGACCTCATGCCCGAGCTATTGGTGGAACAGCGAACGCTTTTTGGGGCCCGCCGCGCTGTTGCAGGCGAATCGCTGGGTCACGGATTCACGCGATGAGGCCACCGGGGAGCGACTCGACAATCTCGAGGACCCGTTCCGGCTCTATCGCTGCCACACCATCATGAACTGCGCCAAAGCCTGCCCGAAGGGCCTTAATCCCTCCGAGGCCATTGCCGAACTCAAGCTGAAATTGGTCGAGCGGCAGATTTAACCCCCGTCGTCCCGGCCTTGAGCCGGGACCCATAACCACCGATTGTAGTTTTACGACTAGCTGGAGCCCCAGCACGGCATAACCACGAACATTTGTGGTTATGGGTCCCCGCCTTCGCGGGGACGACAAGCGGAAAATTCTCCGCTACGCCGCCGCCCTTCGCCCGTCCGCCGCTTCGCCCTTCTGCTTGCGGAATGCGCCGGGGGTCATGCCGACCACACGATGAAAGGCCTTGCTGAGCGCGGCGTCGCTTTCATAGCCGACCTCGCCAGCGATCTCGGCGAGCGAGCGCTCGGTGCTTCGGAGCAGCACGCCGGCGCGGAACATGCGCCATCGCGTCAGATATTCCAGCGGCGCCTCCCCCAGCCTTGCCTTGAACCGCGCGGCAAAGGCCGAGCGCGACATGTTGGCGAGCGCGGCCAGTTTTTCCACCGTCCACGGCTCGGCCGGTTTGCCGTGCAGCGCTCGCATTGCAGCGCCTATGCGCCGGTCCGATAGTGCCGCGAGCCAGCCGACATCATTGTCGTCGCTATCGTTGAGATGACTGCGGATCGCCTGCACGAACAAGATATCAGCAAGGCCGCTGACGACGACGCCCGAGCCGACACCGGGACGTTCGGTTTCCTTCGCCAATAATTCGAGCGTCGCCTTCAAGATGTCGGTGCGATAGCCGTCGACGCGGGTGTGCAGCACGCGCGGCAATAGCGCGATCAACGGCCGCGCGCCGAGTTCGTCGTAGACAAACCATCCGGTCACGACGGTGGCGCTGGTGCCGCCACCGCCAATGCTGACGGCACCGTCGACGAGCTTTGGTACGATATCGAAGCAATTTTGTGCGGATGAATGCGGGTCGTCGCCAAGCGTGTAGGTCGAGCCGTCCAGGATCACGTAGCAATCGCCAGTCGAAAGCCGGATCGATTTTTCTGGCGCTTCTATCGTCAGCCAGCAAGAGCCTGCGACCACGAGACCAAACCTGGCCGCCTTGCCTTCCCTGAAGCGGACCGCCCATGGCGCGCTGGCGTCGAGCCGCGCATAGAGCGATTCGCGAACCCGCATCGCCGAAAACGCGTCGTCCAGCGGATCCATGGGTTGTTCCTTCGGGTTTCCGAATTGGACGCTCGGACAATATTCTAATCCAAATAGCCATTCATCGTCCAGAACTTCCGCCTTAGCTTTCCTACGCCACGCTGGAAACCAAGCCAGCACGAAAATGGAGAGTGAGCCGCTATGCCCCATGCAGAGGATATCGCCCGGCGTTATGTCCATATCTGGAATGAAACCGATCCGGCCGCGCGCCGCGCTCAGCTTGCCGGGCTCTGGATCGAGGACGGCACCCATTATGTCCGCGAGCGCGAAGTGCGCGGCCATACCGATCTCGAAACGAGGGTCGCCACCTCGCATCAAACCAATGTCACCGAGCGCAACTACAAGTTCGAGGTGGCCGGCGGCGTCGAGCAATTGCGCGACATGGTCAAGTTCAACTGGCGCATGGTCCCGAAAAGCGGCGGCG
>DATBYN010000014.1:0-8536 GCA_036513695.1 Bradyrhizobium sp.
TGCTGCCGACAAAATTCTCAAAAGGCGCTTCATTCCAATTCTCCTAAGATTGCGGCGCTACCGCCGTTCAACAACGCGAATTCCGTTACCCCCCGCCAGCACCGCGATGCTGGCAAGGCCAATGAACAAGCCGTGCTCGACCACGCCCGGTATGGCGGACAGCAACCCCGCAAGGCGCGGAGCATCTTCTATTCGTCCGAGGTGGGCATCGACAATCCAGTGGCCGCCATCGGTGACAAAAACGTGGCCGTCCGTGCCCTTCCGGAGCACCATTTGCCCGGAAACGCCGGTTTCGGCAAATGCTATGGCCACGGCGCGCCGCGTCGCCGCGAGACCGAACGGAACCACCTCCACGGGTAGCGGAAAGCGGCCAAGCGCTTCGACCCATTTGGAGTCATCGGCGATCACGATCATGCGATCGGACGCGGCGGCTACGATCTTCTCGCGCAGCAGCGCTCCGCCGCCGCCCTTGATGAGATTGAGCGCGGGGTCGATTTCGTCGGCGCCGTCGACCGTCAGGTCGAGCCGGTCGATGTCGTCAAGCGTGGTCAAGGGAACGCCGCAGCGCACCGCGTCGTCGCGGGTCGCCTCCGATGTCGGCACGCCGATCACATTGAGCCCGGCGCGCACGCGCTCGCCGAGCAGCTCGACGAAATGCTTTGCGGTCGAACCGGTGCCGAGCCCAAGCCTCATGCCGTCACGCACTTCTTCGAGCGCACGCGCCGCCGCCTGCCGTTTCAATTCGTCCATCGTCACGCGCAAAGCCCCTGAAGCCGCCACCGATCGGGCCACCGGTGGAGTCCGGCGCAGCCTATCTAGCGTCGTTTTGAGGGGAGGAACAGCGCCATGCGGCGGCCTAAGCTCAAATCGCGACTTATGCAGGGATCGGGAGGCCGCCGATCTTGTCGGCTTTCTCAGGGAATATGACCAATGCCGATATCCCACTTGCACGATGGCGCCGGGATCGATAGCGATCTTCGATGGCCACCGCCCGCATGATTGTTTTCGATCTCGACGGCACGCTCGTGGATACGGCGCCCGACTTGATCAATGCCCTCAACTATATTCTCCACCGCGAGGGGCTGCCCCCGGTCCCGCTGCATTTGGCGCGCAATATGATCGGCGCCGGCGCCCGCCGGTTGCTCGAACGCGGTCTGGAGTTGGACGGCCGCTCCGTCGGTCTGGAAGATATCGACCGGCTCACCAAAGACTTCATCGATTATTACGCCGCCCATATCGCTGACGCCTCACGCCCGTTCGAGGGACTGGAAGGCGCGCTCGATGAGCTCGCAGCGCGTGGGTATCGTTTTGCGGTTTGCACCAACAAATTGGAATGGCTGTCGAAGCGACTGCTCGACCAGCTCGGATTGAGCGCCCGGTTTGCTGCGATTTGCGGCGCGGACACATTTGGGGTTTCAAAGCCGGATCCTGCGATCCTGCAGCAGACCATCGCGCGGGCGGGCGGACAAATGTCCGCAGCGATCATGGTCGGCGATGCCGGCCCCGATATCGGGGTGGCCCGCCGTGCCGGCGTCCCCGTGATCGGCGTCGAATTCGGCTATACCGAGGTTCCGATCGCCGACCTCAAACCGGATCGGCTGATCGGCCATATGAGCAACTTGCCGGCGGCGGTCGAGAGCCTGTCGCTGCAGCGAAACGCCATTTAACCTATTGATTTATTGACTATATTCGAAACCATCCGCACCGGCATTAACCATTAATTAACGATGCGGGTCCGCACCGTTGCGCGGGCTTCCTGACGCTCCTATGGTCGAAACGGGGATTGTGGCTGTTGCCGCATTAGAGTGACGGATGGATCATGCGTCGTGTCATCGTGATTGCCATGGCGGGAGCTAGCTTGGCCGGCTGCTCCTCGTTTTCCTTAGATGCCTCGACGCCGCCGCCCGTGCAGCTCCAGCTCGATTCCGTGCCGGCGGGAGCCGAGGCTCGTACCTCGCTGGGGCAGAGTTGCAAGACACCCTGCTCCGTTGCGGTTACCGCCCCCGATACCGGTTTCTCAGTCAGCTACACGCTCAACAAGTATCAGCCGGCGACGGTCCCGGTGCAGGTGATCCACAGCGGAGGCGATCTGCTTTCCTCCGCCACGACGACGTTCGAACCCAATCCAGCCGTTGCCCAGCTGCAGCCGATGGGCCCACCGCCCAAGCCGATACGGAAGAAGCCGAAGCGGCCCAAAGTGCCCAAAGGCACAGCCGCGGCGCCCGCGCAGACGGATTCAGCGTTCCCCGACCCTTCGGCACCCCCGCCGCCGGCGGCGCCCCCAAGCCGCTGATCGAAGCCGCTGATCGAAACCGCGGATTGCTTGCACCGCACCAGAGCTGGTTTGCGGATTGTGCCGGGATCGTATGATGCATAGATTGTGACTGCGGAGCTTTGCCCTATGTCCTCATGGCGGCTGCCGCAGTGACAAGGCCGATAGAATGACCGGATCTCTCTTCAGTCCCTCCGCATCGCTGAGCCGTCCGATGACCGATCCGTTCGGCCGGAGCATCAGCTATTTGCGGGTATCGGTCACCGATCGCTGCGATCTGCGCTGCTTCTATTGCATGTCGGAAGACATGACATTTCTGCCCAAGGCCGATTTGCTGACGCTCGAAGAGCTCGACCGGCTGTGTAGCGCGTTCATCGCCAAGGGCGTGCGCAAGCTTCGGTTGACCGGCGGCGAGCCCTTGGTCCGCCGCAACGTGATGTCGCTGGTGCGCTCGCTGTCGCGTCATCTTTCAACCGGCGCGCTGAATGAACTGACGCTGACTACCAATGGCACGCAATTGGCGCGTTTCGCCGGCGAATTGCGCGACTGCGGCGTGCGCCGCATCAACGTGTCGATGGACACGCTCGATGCCGCAAAATTCCGCGCCATCACTCGCTGGGGCGAGCTCGACAAGGTGCTCGCCGGCATCGAGGCTGCGCGATCGGCGGGCCTCGCGGTCAAGATCAACGCGGTGGCGCTGAAGAACCTGAACGAGGATGAAATCCCCGCTTTGATGGAATGGGCCCACGGCAAGGGCATGGCACTGACGCTGATCGAGGTGATGCCGATGGGCGACATCGGCGCAGGGCGCATCGACCAATATGTGCCGTTGTCGCTGGTTCGGGCGCGGCTCGCCAAGCAATACACCTTGACCGACCTCGCCGATGACACCGGCGGCCCTGCGCGTTATGTCCGCGTCAGCGAGACCGGCGGCAAGCTCGGCTTCATCACCCCGATGACCCATAATTTCTGCGAGTCCTGCAATCGGGTTCGGATCACCTGCACCGGGACGCTGCATACCTGCCTTGGCCACGAGGATGCCTCCGATTTGCGCAGGCCGTTGCGGGCCTCACCCGACAATGATCTCCTCAGCGAGGCGATCGACCGTGCCATCGGCCTCAAGCCGAAGGGCCACGACTTCATCATCGATCGCCGGCACAACCGCCCGAGCGTCAGCCGCCACATGAGCGTCACCGGCGGTTGAGCCGTTAACGCCTTCGCGTACCGCTCGACGGGGCGAATATTCCCCTTCACAATCAACAAACTTCCAATTGACGACGCCTCCGCACGCTGGTTTGGTGCGGCGGCTTTAGCTCGCTCGGCTGGATAAGCCGCTGCGCCTCACGGGCGCGGTCAAGACAGCAAAGCTGCCATTCGGGGAGGACTATCGTTGCAATCGCTCTCGCAGATGAGCCGTCATATGGACTTTGGCTCCGCGCATTCGAACCGCGGCGGCAACGGCGATGCCAGTTGAAACGATCGGCTCGCTTTGATGGCGAGCGCCGGGGAGAACGTGATGCGTCCACTGCTGTCGGCTAGCGCAGCGATCGACCTGCTCAATGAGAAGATCGGCTATATCTGCAATTTTCTGGTGCTCGCCGCCTGCGTCGTGAGCGCTGCCAACGCGATGATCCGCTACGCCTTCGATTACAGTTCGAACGGCTGGCTCGAACTGCAATGGTACATGTTCGCCATTCTGGTCATGTTCGGCGCGTCTTACACCTTCAAGCGCAACGAGCACGTCCGGGTCGAGATCTTCTATCTGTTTCTGACCGAGCGCGGTCAGCTCTGGCTCGATCTGATCGGCACGCTGTTCTTCCTGATTCCGTCCTGTCTGCTCTTGAGCTATCTGTCCTGGCCGTTCTTCCATCAAGCCTACGAAGTCGGCGAAATGTCGGGCAATGCCGGCGGCTTGGTTCGCTGGCCCATCAAGTTCGTGATACCGGCCGGCTTCGTCATGCTTGCGTTGCAAGGCGTCTCGGAAGTCATCAAGCGCATCGCCGCGCTGCAGAACCTCGTGACTATCGATGCGAAATACGAGAGGCCGACGCAATGATCACGCTGGAAACGATGCCGCCGCTGATGTTCGGCGGGCTTGTTCTGGCCATGCTGATCGGCTTCCCGGTGGCGTTCACGCTTGCCGCGGTCGGGCTTTCATTCGGGTTTTTGGCGATCCATCTCGGCTTTTTCGACCTGAATTTTCTACAAGCCATCCCGGGCCGCGTCTTCGGCAGCGTGCTTTCCAACGAACTTTTGCTCGCGATTCCCTTTTTCACCTTCATGGGCGCGATCCTCGAGCGCTGCGGTCTTGCCGAAGACATGCTGGATTCGATGGGGCAATTGTTCGGACCGATCCGCGGCGGTCTCGGCTATTCGGTCATCATCGTCGGCTTCATCCTCGGCGCCATCACCGGCACGGTGGCGGCCCAAGTCATCGCCATGGCGCTGATCTCGATGCCGGTGATGATCCGCTACGGCTACAACATGCGTTATATCACCGGCGTGCTGGCGGCGTCGGGGACGATCACGCAATTGGTGCCGCCGTCGCTGGTGCTGATCGTGCTGGCCGACCAACTCGGCAAATCGGTCGGCGACATGTATCTCGGCGCCTGGGGACCGTCGGTGTTCCAGATCGCGCTGTTCGCCGGATACACGTTCCTGCTCAGCGTGTTCAAACCGGATCATGTGCCGGCGGTGCCGAAGACGGCGCGTACGCTGACCGGCTGGCCGCTATGGCGCAAATGCCTGCTCGGGATCATCCCGTCGGCGGTGCTGATATTTGTCGTGCTCGGCACCATGATGCTGGGTCTCGCGACCCCGACCGAGGCTGGCGCGATGGGTGCGGTCGGCGCCATCGTGCTTGCCGCGATCCATCACAAGGATTTCTCGACCGCCGGCCGCAGGATCCTCATCATCGGCGTGATCGCCTGCGGCATCGGCACCATGGTCGGAATTTTCCTGACCGAGAGACTGATCTTCAAGCTCGCCTTCGCCGTCACCTATTTCGCCGTGGTCTGGGTTTGTCTCGAGGCCGTCCGCATCCCCGATTTGCGCGGCCTGATCAAGCAAGGCTACGAGACGACGATGCGCATCACCACCATGGTGGTGTTCATCCTGATCGGCTCGACCTGCTTCTCGGTGGTGTTCCTCGGCGTCTCCGGCGGCGTCTGGCTGGAACATATGCTGACGTCCCTGCCCGGCGGCGTCTGGGGCTTTTTGATCTTCATCAATCTCTTCATCTTCTTCGTGGCGTTCTTCCTGGATTTCTTTGAAATCGCCTTCATCATTCTGCCGATGATCGCGCCGATCGCGCAGAAGGTCCTGGCGCCGGTGGTCGGCCCCGATGCCGCGCTGATCTGGTTCGGCGTCATGCTGTGCGTCAACATGCAGACGTCGTTCATGCATCCGCCATTCGGGTTTGCCTTGTTCTATCTGCGCGGCGTCGCCCCCAAGGAAGTCAAAAGCTCGGACATTTATTGGGGCGCCTTGCCCTGGGTCGGGCTGCAAATGATCATGGTGGTGCTGGTGATCGCGTTCCCGATCACGGTGACCGCTTTGCTCGACAAGCCGTTGAACGTCGACCTCAACAAGGTCAAGATCGAGGTTCCGCAAATTGAGCTTCCTCCGCTGGATTTCGGTCCTCCGGCGAAGCAATAGCGGACCTAAGCAAAACCCCCGGAAGCAGCCGCTTCCGGGGGTCTTTCGTTTCTTGCCAATGATCGGCGAGCGCGATCAACTCTGCGAGTGCCGCGCCATGAAATTGTCGAAGCCGACTTCCGCGACCTGGAACCAGGAATAGCTGTTGTTGGAGAAGTTGGTCAGCGATTCATAGACCTTCTTGAAGTTGGCGTTGGTGGCTGCGACTTCAGCGTGCAGTTCCTTGGCGGCCTTGAACGAGGCATCCATGATCGGCGGCGAGAAGGCGTGCAATTTGGTGCCGTTGGCGAGCAATTTGCGTAACGCCATCGGGTTGGCGAGATCGTACTTGGCCATCATCCAGTTGTTGGCGTAGTGGCCGGCCTGCTCGAGCACGCTCTGATAATATTTCGGCAGCGCGTTCCATTTATCCAGATTGATCATGGCGAGCAGCATCGGGCCGCCCTCCCACCAGCCGGGATAGTAATAATGAGGCGCGACCTTGTAGAAGCCGAGCTTTTCGTCGTCATAAGGACCGACCCACTCGGCGCCGTCGATCGTGCCCTTCTCGAGCGCCGGATAGATGTCGCCGCCGGCAAGCTGCTGCGGCACGCAGCCGAGTTTTTGCAGCACGCGCCCGGCAAAACCGCCGATGCGGAATTTGAGGCCCTTCAGATCGTCAACGGTGTTGATCTCCTTCCGGAACCAGCCGCCCATCTGACAACCGGTGTTGCCGGCCAGTAGCGAGGTGACGTTGTAGTTCTTGAAAAATTCGTTGAGGATTTCCTTGCCGCCGCCGAGCGTGTACCAGGCCTGATTGATGCGCATATTCGGTCCAAACGGCACGGCACAGCCGAAGGTAAAGGTCGGATCCTTGCCGAAATAATAATACGTCGCGGTGTGACCCATCTCGACGGTCGCATTCTGCACGGCGTCGAGCACCTGCAGGCCGGGAACGATTTCGCCCGCGGCAAAGGTCTGGATCTGGAATTTGTTGTCGGTGGCCTCTCCGACCACTTTGGCCATCATCTCAGCGGCACCATGCAGCGTATCGAGCGATTTCGGCCAGCTTGTCGTCATGCGCCATTTAATCTCGGGCATCGACTGCGCGATCGCCGGCGCAGCCAGGGTTGCGGCGCCCGCCACGCCTATGCCCGTGACCTTGATAAAGTCTCGTCGTTTCATGGTGTCCTCTCCTGTTGATGTGTCGTTTGGCCTTCGTGTCGAGGCTTATCCACAGCATGGAGCATCCGGTTCCCGATTTCCATGATGAACTGCTGCCGCAACACAAAAAGCCCGGCCTTCTCTGAAGGCCGGGCTTGCGATCTACGACTTAAGACGTAGCCGTCGTTGTCATGATGAGGGAAATGCCGACCTCATTCAGCCGCGGGTGCGCGAGCGGATCATAAAACTGTCGAAAGTATATTCGGCCACCTGCCACCACAGATACTGGTCGGACCGATAGGCCTGCATCGCGTCGATCGATTTCTTGAAGTCGGCGTTCTTCGCGGAAATCTCGGCCCACAATTCATTGGTGGCCTTCAGGCAGGCTTCCAGCACTTCATTGGTGAAGGGACGAAGCTGCGTGCCGCCGGCAACGAGGCGTTTCAGCGCGGACGGATTCTGCATGTCGTAGCGCGCCGCCATCCAGCTGTTGGCATTCGCAGCCGCGTTGGTGACGATGGCCTGATAGTTCTTTGGCAGCGAATTCCACTTTTCGAGGTTGCAGTACGCGTGAATTGTCGGGCCGCCCTCCCAGAAGCCGGGATAGTAGTAATATTTGGCGACCTTCTGGAATCCGAGCTTCTCGTCGTCATACGGTCCGACCCATTCGGCACCGTCGATGGTGCCTTTCTCGAGCGCCGGGTAGATGTCGCCGCCGGCGAGCTGCTGCGGCACGACGCCGACCTTCTGCAACACCTGCCCGGCAATGCCGCCGATGCGAAACTTCAATCCCGAGAGATCGGCGACCGTCTTGATCTCCTTGCGAAACCAGCCGCCCATCTGGGTGCCGGTGTTGCCGCAGGGAAATGCGATCAAGCCGAATTTCTTGAAGAACTCGTTGCCAAGCTCCATGCCGCCGCCCTGGTACCACCAGGAATTCTGCTGGCGCGCGTTGAGGCCGAACGGCACCGACGCATAGATCGCGAAAGTCGGATCCTTGCCAACATAATAGTATGAGACGGTGTGACACATCTCGACCGTGCCGTTGGAGGTCGCGTCCAGCGCCTGCAGACCCGGGACGATTTCACCCGCGGAGAAGAGCTGGATCTGAAACTTGTTGTCCGTCATTTCGGCAACCTGTTTCGTAAAGTATTCGGAGCCGCCGTAAAGCGTATCGAGCGACTTCGGAAAACTCGACGTCATGCGCCACTTGATCTCGGGCGAAGATTGCGCGATCGCCGGCGAGGCCACGGCGGCAACCGCAGCACCGGTTGCAGAGACTTTCAAAAAATCACGACGCTTCATTTAAGGCATCTCCTTGTACGGGACGTTTCCCGGATTCCTGGAGCTGTTCGCTCGGCGAGGCTATTTCCGCCGCAACCGGAGGGCGCTCTGGCGGGGGGCTTAACACGGAAGTTTGGCGGCAGAAAACGCGACATAGGCATGACAGCACTGTTTAAACGA
>DATBYN010000015.1:0-9348 GCA_036513695.1 Bradyrhizobium sp.
TGAAACTCGCCCGCTTTCATCCGGCGAAACAGATCGAGGTTTTCGTCAACCGAACGCTCGCGGAACGGGCTGTTCTTGCCCGGCTCGGTCAGCGTGCCCCGACTGAGCCGGATATCTTCCTGCGACTGGTCGTCGACATAGGCGTCGCCGTTGCGGATCAGGATCTCCGCCCACTCGTAAAGCCGTTCGAAATAGTCCGACGCATAGAACAGGTTCTTGCCCCAATCGTAGCCGAGCCAGTGCACGTCGGCCTGGATCGAATCGATATATTCCTGCTCCTCTTTGGTCGGATTGGTATCGTCGAACCGCAGGTGGCAGCGGCCGGAAAACTCCTGCGCGATGCCGAAATTGAGCGCGATCGACTTGGCGTGCCCGATGTGCAAATAGCCGTTCGGCTCCGGCGGAAACCGGGTCACGATGGTCGAGTGTTTTTTGCTGTCGAGGTCGGCCTGGACGATGTCGCGAATGAAATCGCGCCCCACCTCTGAAGCTGCCGGTTCTGTGGTCATTCTCATTTCCAGTTCGGAATCAGGGGACGTTCTGCCAAATCCGCCCGCCGCAAGGAAGGCTTTAGTTATGCATAGTTCCTGCTATACACCACCGCGCCTTTGGCATGCCCCTTTTGTCCGCAACCTGCTGCCCTCATGACCTCTCCCGTCGTCACCCGCTTTGCCCCCTCGCCGACCGGCTTTCTCCATATCGGGGGAGCCCGCACGGCGCTGTTCAACTGGCTCTACGCCCGCAAGCTTGGCGGCAAGATGCTGCTGCGGATCGAGGACACCGATCGCGAGCGATCGACCAACGAGGCCATCGCCGCCATCCTGGACGGCTTAAAATGGCTCGAGCTCGATTGGGACGGCGAGGTCATCTACCAATTCACCAGGGCCGCGCGCCACCGGGAAGTCGCCGAACAATTGCTCGCCACCGGCAAGGCCTATCGCTGCTATGCCACCCCGGATCAGCTCGATGATATGCGCAAGAAGGCGCGCGCCGAAGGCCGCACCCGTCTCTATAACGGGTTATGGCGCGACCGCGACCCCTCCGAGGCGCCCCCTGGTGTGCGGCCTGCGATCCGCCTCAAGGCGCCGCTGACCGGCGAGACCGTGATCGAGGATCAGGTCCAGGGCCGTGTGGTCTGGCAGAACGAGACCCTCGACGATCTCATCCTGCTGCGCGCCGACGGCAACCCGACCTACATGCTCGCGGTCGTGGTCGACGATCACGACATGGGCGTCACCCACATCATCCGCGGCGACGATCATCTGATCAACGCCGCGCGCCAGAAGCAAATTTACGACGCGCTCGGTTGGGAGATCCCGAACATGTCGCACATTCCCTTGATCCACGGGCCCGACGGCTCGAAGCTGTCAAAGCGCCACGGCGCATTGGGTGTCGAGGCCTATCGCTCGCTCGGATATCTGCCGGCAGCATTGCGCAACTATCTGGTCCGGCTCGGCTGGAGCCATGGCGATCAGGAAATATTTTCCACCGACGAGATGATCGCCGCCTTCGATCTGTCAGGCATCGGCCGCTCGGCGGCGCGGTTCGATTTCGCCAAGCTGGAAAACCTCAACGGCCATTACATCCGCCACGCCGACGATCAATCTCTCGTGACCATGTTCGAGGGCGTGCTGGACTACGTCCCCGATGGTTCCGCGCTCAAGGCGAAACTCAACGACACCACGCGCACGCAATTAAAGCAGGCAATGCCGAGCCTGAAGGAGCGGGCCAAGACGCTGATCGAGCTGATCGATGGTTCCTATTTTATCTTCGCCGACCGGCCGCTCGAGATCGAGCCAAAGGCCTTGGCTGTGTTGACACCGGAAAACCGCGAGCTGATCGGCCGGCTTCGTCTCGCGCTGCAAGCGGCCAACCCGTGGACCGCCGAAACCACCGAGGCGGCGATGCGCACCTTCACCGAACAGCATAACCTTAAACTCGGCGCCGTCGCCCAGCCGCTACGCGCGGCGCTGACCGGGCGCACCACTTCGCCGGGGATTTTCGACGTCCTGGCGGTGCTGGGACGGGAAGAATGCCTGGCCCGGCTGGCCGATCAGGCCTCCGCATAAGGTGGTATTGCAGGCCTGATATGGCCATCTTGCAGTGCACACAGCAATAAGATACCCATCTTAAGAGGTACTTCTAGAATACCGGTCTCCCACGCCATCTATTCCTGTGGTGGCGCACCCGGTCGCCGGCTTTCGCAACGATCATCGGGGATTTCACGATGGACGCAACATCCAATACCAAAACCGCAACGCTGACGGTCGGCAACAAGACCTACGATTTTCCGATATTGAGCGGCACCGTCGGGCCCGACGTCATCGACATCGCCAAGCTCTACGGCCATTCCGGGATGTTCACCTATGACCCCGGCTTCACCTCGACCGCGAGCTGCCAGTCCAAGATTACCTATATCGACGGTGACGCCGGCGTCCTGGAATACCGCGGTTATCCGATCGAGCAGCTCGCCGAACACGGCGACTTCCTGGAAACCTGCTACCTCCTGCTTTACGGCGAACTGCCGACCAAGGCGCAGAAGGAAGATTTCGACCACCGCGTGATCCATCACACCATGGTTCACGAACAGATGGCGCGGTTCTTTCAGGGCTTCCGCCGCGACGCCCATCCGATGGCGGTCATGGTGGCTTCGGTCGGCGCGCTGGCCGCCTTCTATCACGACTCCACCGACATCAACGATCCGAAGCAGCGCATGATCGCCTCGATGCGGATGATCGCGAAGGTCCCGACGCTGGCCGCGATGGCCTATAAATACACCATCGGTCAGCCCTTCATTTATCCGAAGAACTCGCTCTCCTTCGCCGAGAACTTTTTGAACATGTGCTTCGCGGTGCCCTGCGAGGAGTACAAGATCAACCCGGTGCTGGCGAACGCGCTCGACAAGATCTTCATCCTGCACGCCGACCATGAGCAGAACGCCTCGACCTCGACGGTGCGCATCGCCGGCTCCTCCGGCGCCAACCCGTTCGCCTGCATCGCCGCCGGCATCGCCTGCCTGTGGGGTCCGGCGCATGGCGGCGCCAACGAAGCTGCGCTCGCGATGCTGGCCGAGATCGGCACCGTCGACAAGATTCCCGAGTTCATCAGGAAGGTGAAGGACAAGAACAGCGAGGTCCGGCTGATGGGCTTTGGCCATCGCGTCTACAAGAACTACGATCCGCGCGCCAAGATCATGCAGAAGATGTGTCACGCCGTGCTGGCGGAGACCGGCCATGGCGACGATCCGATGCTGAAGGTCGCGCTGGAACTGGAGAAGATCGCGCTGCACGATCAGTATTTCATCGACCGCAAGCTCTATCCGAATGTCGATTTTTATTCGGGCATCACACTGAAGGCGATGGGTTTTCCGACCTCGATGTTCACCGTACTGTTTGCGGTCGCCCGCACCGTCGGCTGGATCAGCCAATGGAGCGAGATGATCGAGGATCCGCAGCAGAAGATCGGCCGCCCGCGCCAGCTTTATACCGGCATGCCCCATCGCGACTACGTTCAGCCGGACCAGCGCAAGTAATCGGCGGACCAAGTTCGTAGGGTGGGCAAAGCCAACGGGTCGGCGCGAAGGCGCCTTTGCCCACCCTACTGCTTCTACGCTTTTCGTCTTAGCGCCGCGCCTTCCGCATCGTCGCCAGCACGATGTCGGCCGCCCGCACGCTAGGCGGCTGATCGCCGGTCGACATGATCGCGTCGATTTTTGCAAATGCCTCGACCTGGCGCCGCCGCAACGGAGAATCCTCCAGCAACTCGCGCAGCGACTGCGCCAGCTTCTCCGCAGTGCATTCCTCCTGCAAGAACTCCGGAACGACGTTCTCGCCGACCACGAGGTTGGCCAGAATGACCGAATTTACGCGGATCGCGCGGCGCAGGATCCACGCCTCGACCGCGCCCACCTTGTAGGCCGTCACCATCGGCACGCCCGCGAGCGCAAGCTCTAGCGTCACGGTGCCTGACTTGGCGAGCGCGGCGCGGGCGATCCGGAATGCCGCCCGCTTTTCCTGCTCGCCAATCACGATTTTCGGCGCGATCTTCCAGTTTTGCACGCCCTTCCGAACGGCCTCCTGCAGATGCGGCATGGTCGGCAGGATCAATTCGAACGCCACGCCCTCGGCCTGCAGCCGGCCGAGTGTTTCGCCGAATACCGCCATGTGATGCCTGATCTCGCTGCGGCGGCTTCCCGGCAATACCAGCAGAACCGGCGGCGCCTCGTTCCGGCGCTCCTGCTCGCTGGCGGCGGGCCGCAGCGTGGCGACCTGCTCGGTCAGGGGGTGGCCGACATAGCTGCAGGGCGGCCCGCGCAGCCTTTCGTACTCCGCCGGTTCGAAAGGCAGCAACGCGAGAACATGATCGACATAGATCCGCATCGCGCGCGCCCGGCCGGACCGCCACGCCCACACCGTGGGAGATACGTAGTCGATGATCGGAATCGAGGGGTCGCGGGCGCGGACGCGTCTGGCCACCCGGTGGGTAAAATCGGGACTGTCTATGATCACGAGAATATCGGGCGAGGCTTCCGTCACGGCGCCGGTCGTCACGCGGATCAGCCGCAGGATTTTTGGCAATTGCAGCACGACCGCGGCCAACCCGATGATCGACAATGCCTCGATCGGAAACAGCGAATTCAGCCCTTCGCGCTTCATCTGTTGGCCACCCACGCCCTCGAACCGCACGGCGTCGCCGAGGCGCTGGCGCAATATTTTCATCAGGCCGGCGCCGAGCCGGTCTCCGGATTCCTCTGTCGCGATCAGGAATATTTTTCGCGCGATGTTGGCAGCTGGTCGCGCCGGCGTCATGCGGGTAAACCGGTCACGAACAGGCCGGCAGTGTCGGCCGCTTCGATCATCGCCTGCGGTTCAACAGCGATCGTGTTGCCGGCGACAACCGCAATCCCGGCAAGTCTTGCGGCCGCCGCACCCTCGATGGTGCGCGGCCCGATGGTCGGAAGATCGAAGCGCAGATCCTGCCCGCTCTTGGGCGCCTTCACCAGCACGCCGCGTCCGGAGCTGGCGCGGATGCGGCCCTCGGCGCGCAGCCGCGCCACCCGCTTGAGCAATCCGTCGGTGCCCTCGATGTCCTCCACCGCGACCACATGACCGTCAATCACGACAACGGCCTGACCGATGTCGAAAGGACTGAGTGCAGCCAAAACCGCGCGCCCTTTGGCGATGTCGGCGGCGGCGTCCGCATCCGGCATCGCCCGGGTGAGACTCCCCTCTGGCATCAACAGGTCCGGGGCGACATCCTTGACCCCCACCATCCTAAAACCGTCTTGCTCGAGAATGCCGCCGATCCCGGATAGCAGATGATCGTCACCGCCGCGAAACGCCGCCCACACCAGACCTAAGACCCGAAGCGTTCCCCAATCGAGCCGGATCTCCGACAGCGCCGGCCGCACCAATGTGCCGATGAACACAAGATCGCGGCAACCTTCGGCGCGAAACAGTTTTTCAGCCTTGCCGATCTGGCCGACCGAAATCCAGTGATGGCGAAAATTTTTTACCCTTTCGGGATCGCAGGCGCCTTTGAGCGCAAACAGAACCGGACTGATATCGCGCGCAGTGAGCGAGTCCGCGACCGCAAACGGCATGACGCCGCCGCCGGCGATCAAGCCGACCGGCGATGAAATCTGCAGCGCCTTTGAAATTTCGAAAGCCTTTGAAGTCTCGAAAGTCTTGGCGGTCATGGCTCCCGCGACCTCGCCATCAGGTCAGGTTGCCGCTATCGGCGGGAAGGCACAGCGAGCGATGCTTGCCCTCGCCGATGAAGGCCAGGATTTCCGCGATCGCGGGATCTTCGCTCGCCATGGGCTGCACCGTGCTCAACCTCTCAGCAAAGATGCCGGGCCCGTGAAACAACTTTTGATAGAAAGCGCGCACCGTGGTGAGCCGCTCGCGCGTAAATTTGCGGCGTTTCATGCCGATGATGTTGAGCCCCTCGAGGCTGGCATATTGGCCGTTGACGAGACCGAACGGAATGACGTCGCCGCGCACGCCGCAGACGCCGCCAACCATCACCTGCGGCCCGATCCGGGTGAACTGATGCACCGCGGACAACCCGCCGATGTAGACAAAATCGCCGATCTCGCAGTGACCGCCCAGCGTTGCCGAGGTCGCGAAGATGACGTTGTCGCCGACGACGCAATCATGGCCGACATGGCTGTTGTTCATGAAGTAACCGCGCGCGCCGACCCGCGTGATGCCACCCCCTTTCTTTGTTCCGACATTCATCGTCACGCCTTCGCGAATGGTGCATTGCTCCCCGATTTCAAGCCGGGTCGGCTCACCGCGATAACTTAGATCCTGCGGAGGTCCTCCGAGCCCAGCAAACGGATAGATCACGCAGCCAGCAGCGACCGTCGTATGCCCGGCCACGCTGACATGCCCGATCAACTTGCAATCTTTGCCGATCACGACGTTAGGGCCGACCATGCAATAGGGACCGACAGTGGTGCCCTCGCCGATCACAGCGCCATCTTCAATCCGCGCGGTGGGATCGATCATCGTCATCGAAATTCGTCCAGTATCAGCCGAAAGTGCCGGGCGTTAATATGTTGGGTTTTCCGGTGGGTACCGCGACATACCGGTGGTGTCTAGTGACGTATCGTTACGCCGTATTTCGTTAACGCCTTTGGCCTCGCCGCGACACCGGCAGCCGTCAGCGCCCCATCAGTCCGTCAGCATGGCGCCGACGTCGGCTTCGGCCACCGTCGCGCCGTTCACCTTGGCATCGCCGTGAAACCACCACATGGTCTTGCGCCGGCCGATCGAGCGCATGTGATATTCGATGGTATCGCCGGGCATCACGGGCTTTCGAAATTTGCACTTGTCGATGGTGAGAAAATAAACCGCGCGCGGCTTCTCGGTGCCCTCGACCGATTTGATTCCGATCACGCCGGCGGTCTGCGCCATCGCTTCGATCATCATCACGCCGGGATAGACCGGGCGATCCGGGAAGTGACCCTGGAACGGCGGCTCGTTGAAGGTGACGTTCTTGACGCCGATCCCTGAGTAATCGGTACGGATATTGATGACCCGATCGATCAACAACATCGGGAAACGATGCGGAAGCGTCTTGAGAATCTCGTTGATGTCCACAAGCTCGAATCTGACCGCTGCCTCCATCAATCGGGCCCCTCGTCCTTCGGTGCGGCGCTGCCATCGCGGACCAGACGCTCCACCGCAACGATCTCCCGGAACCATTGTTTGGTCGGTTTTGCAAAGAAGCCACCCCAGCGCCCGCCTGGTGGAATGTCGTCCTTCACCCCGCTCATCGCCGTGACCTGGGCGCCGTCGCCGATATGAAGATGGTTGTTGATGCCCACCTTGGCTCCCAGCGCCACATTGTCGCCGATCGTCAGACTGCCGGCGAGCCCGATCTGGGCCGCGAGCAGGCAATGCCTGCCAATGGTCACATTGTGACCGATCTGGACCTGATTGTCGATTTTGGTGCCCTCGCCGATCACGGTGTCGCGCAGGCTGCCGCGGTCGATGGTGGTTCCGGCGCCGATCTCGACATCGTTCTGGATCACCACGCGTCCGGTTTGCGGGACTTTCAGATGCCCATCCGGTCCAAAGAAGACAAACCCGTAGCCATCCTGTCCGATGCTGCAGCCGGGATGGATCAGGACGTTGTTGCCGATCAGCGCAAACTGAATGGAGCAATGGGCGCCGACATTGCAATCCCTGCCGATTCTGACATTGGCGCCGATCACGGCCCCCGCACCGATCACCGTCCCAGTGCCGATTTCGACATGGGGGCCGATCACCGCCAAGGGATCGACGATGACGCCGTCTTCCAGATGCGCGCTCGAATCGATGATGGCGGAGGCCGAGATGCCGTCATTACCGAACCAGGATTGCGGGCGCAGCGCTTCGCTGTGCAAAACGCGCGCAACCTTGACGAACTCGCGGAACGGCTGGGCCACGCGCAAGACGGCGACATGGGCGGGAACATCGGCCTCGAAACGCGCACTGACCAGACAGGCGCCGGCTTTGGTCGAGGCCAGTTGATCGGCGTATTTCAGATTGTCGAAAAACGTCAGATGCATCGGGCCGGCCTCGTCGAGCGATGCCAGCCCCCTGACCTGCTGGCCGCCCCGTGAGGGGTCGCCCAAATGCGCTTTCGTCAACGCGGCGATATCGGCCAGCGTCGACGGCGATGGTTGCTCGAAAAACCTCGGCTGCTCCATTCCATCCGCCGCAGTCCGGCCGGTGATCAAACCACGCGAACCGGTAAACACTTTTCTCGAAAACGCTTTAGAACGATGTCCCGCCGCCAAACTTGAATTGCTGCACCCGGTCGAACTTACCCTTGGTCAGGGGCACCGCATAGTCGAAGCGCAACGGACCGAATGGCGATGCCCAGATCAAGCCGACACCCACGGAGGTACGAACGGTATTACCCTTGTCATACTGCAATCCCAAACACGTTCCGGGGTTGGGGGCAGGCTGTGGCGTCGGCGGAGTACAGCCGGGCACGTTGACTTCGCCAGTGGCGGCCCAGGAAGTCGGGCCCTGGTAATCAAACAGCCCGCCGGCGTCAGCATAAACAGCGCCCTTCAAGCCCACTTCCTTCGGCAGGAACCAGAACGGCATCTGCAGCTCGTAAGACGCGCCCCAATATTTGGTGCCGCCGAGCGCGTCCTGCGTGCCGTACGGATTGATGTCGCGCGGACCGATGCCGTTCGGGGCGAAGCCGCGGACAAGATTCGGGCCCATCTGGAACTGATCGAGCATCCGCAGCTCGGTGTTGCCGACCTTATTGAGAATGCCGCCCTGAATGTGGGCCAGGCCAACGATATCGGAAACCAGCGGGGTGTAGTACTTCGCGTCGACCGCGCTCTTCAGATAGCTGACGTCGCCGCCGACGCCGGCGAAGTCCTGCTTGAAGTCGATGAGCAGGCCGTCGGTCGGGTTCTTGTTGTTGTCGAGCGTGTTATAGTCCAGCGAATAGCCCACCGACGAGGTGATCGCGGCGCCACCCGCCAGTTCCTTGCGGACCGGCAGTGAGGCTTCGCCGTCGCTGAAGCAGAACAGACCCACGCCCGAAGCGTCGACCGCGCCATTCGCGCCATTCGCCGCGACGAACGCCGGCGTCGGGTTGAAGGGAAGGAAATTGTTCCCGACGAGGGAGCCGCCAAGAGTGTTGTTACAGTTGGCGAGAGTGGCCGGCAGCGTTATCTGCTGCTGATAGAGCGAGTAACGCAGCTGCAACGAGAGATCTTCGCGCAGCTGGAAGCCCAGGCGCGGACTGAAACCCACCGTCTTGGTGCCGTAGGCGATCGTATTGTTGGCCAACTGTTCTCGGTAGAAGACATCCAGCCCCAGCGCGACG
>DATBYN010000016.1:0-2095 GCA_036513695.1 Bradyrhizobium sp.
TTGGCGGTCTTTAGGTTGATAACCAGATCAACTGCTGCACCGAAAAGTTTCCATGAACAGTGCTCAACTGGAATGACATTGGGTCAGTCTCTTTCAGCCTCGGCCTTGATCTGTGCGATCAACCATCGTCCGGCTGGCCCCGGCGGCGCCTCCGCCTGGAATGCCGCGGACAATGTCAGCCACACGCCTCGTTTCGGCATTTCAACGACATCGAGGATAACCAGCGCACCGGAGTCGATATCCGCCTGGACAAGGTCGAGCGGCATGCCTCCCCAACCCATGCCCGCCTTGAGGAACGCGTGCTTCGCCCCCAAATCGGCCAGCCGCCAGGGCCTTCCCGACACGACACCAAATTCCGTGCCTTTCGACAAGTTAGTGCGATCGGTCAGCACGAGCTGGACGTGTCCCGACAGGTCATTGATCGTCAGCGGCCCGCGATGGCGTCCTAGCGGATGCAAGGGCGAGGCGACCGGCACCATCTGCACTTCCATTAAGCGCTCGCGAACGACGCTGCTGGGTACGTCGGGAAGCGTGCCGACGATCCCGAATGCGCAATTCCCATCGAGAACCGGCTGGAGAACGGCGCCGAGCGCTTCGACATAGAGACGCAGGGGAACGTCCGGGAAGCGTAAGGAAAACTCCGAAACCGCATGCGTGAGGATGGGTGTGGGCAGCATGACGTCGATCGCGACCGAGAGTTCTGCCTCCAGGCCCCCGGCCAGTCCTCGCGCTCGCGCCTTGAAGGCGTCGACATTGCCGGCGACCGCGCGCGCATCAGGCAGAAGTGCGCGCCCGGCCTCGGTCAGAACCGGTATCCGTCCGCTCCTGTCGAAGAGCTGAATGCCCAATTGCCCTTCCATATTGGCCAAGGTCTGGCTGACCACGGATTGCGCCCGTCCCACGCGGCGGCCAGCCGCCGAAAAGCTGCCCTCGTCGACGGCGGCGATGAAGGTGCGGAACTGATCAAGTGTGACACCATCGAGCATCCATAGCTCCATACGATAATATGTATCGAGAAATATAGTCTGCCACGATGGCTCTGGGTACCCCAATTAGGAATTGGGGCGACCCACGGTCAAGGACAGTGCAGACGATGAAAAACAAAATCGTGATTTACGGAGCCGGAATGGCCGGCGCCATGCTGGCGAGCCGCCTCGCTGAAAACTTCGATGTGACGGTAGTGGCGCCGACGAATTATTTCGAAGTACCGATGGCAATGCCGCGGCTGATGGTCCAGCCCGGATTGGCGGACAAGGCAATCATATCGATCGCCGATGCCCTGCCGAAGGCGCACCACATCCACGGGCACCTGGCGGAGCTGACCTCCGCTGGTGGCCTGGTGGACGGCGATGATGGCGCTCGACGGTTGGTGACAGGCGACATCAGCGTGCTGGCAACCGGCAGCCGATTCGCCGGCCAGCTTGTCCGATCGCTGAGCGGTTCGATGGAAGAGCGCAAAGCTGTCTTCCATCGGCTCGAGGCATCGCTTGCTGCCGCACGGCGAATCCTGATTGTCGGCGGCGGCCCGGTCGGCGTCGAGATGGCCGGCGAGATCGTCGAGACTTGGCCGGGACGATCCGTGACCATCGTTGAGTCCGGCGCGCACATTTTGGGCGGTACGGCAAAATCGGCATCCACCCATGCGGCAAAATTCTTGGAGCAGCGCGGCGTGACGTTGCTGACGCGTGAACGGATCGAGAGCCCGTCGCCGGGGAGCGGCGTATCGGTGGAACCAGGCGAGGCTCGCACCACCAGCGGTAAGCTCGTCGGCTACGACGTCATTCTCTGGTGCATTGGCGGACGCCCCAATACTGAGTATCTGCGCGCCCATTTCTCCGGCCGCCTCGATGCGGACGGGCGTGTCAAGGTCACGCCGCAGCTCCTCATGGAGGGTGAGGATCGCGTGTTCGCACTCGGCGACATTACCAACCTCAAGGAAAATAAGATGGCGCTGCACGTCAACGGGCAGCTCCGCGTTGCTGAAGCGAATATCCGCGCCCTCGCGTTGGGAAGGACGCCGACCAAGACCTACAAGGCGAAAACCGGCAACCCTATGATGGCGATCTCCCTGGGCAGTCGCGCGGGTGTCGCCTTT
>DATBYN010000017.1:0-4911 GCA_036513695.1 Bradyrhizobium sp.
TTTGGTCGCCTGCTGCTGAACGGTGGAATGAGCGGAGGAAAGCTCGCGGCCCTTCTGGTCCACTTCAGAGAACAATCGCGCGTTGCGCATCGCGAGCACCGATTGGTGCGCAAAGGTCCGCATCAATCCGATCAGGTTCGGGGAGAATTCGCCGGCGGCTTTGCGCAGCACCACCAGCGATCCCAGCGTGCCGGTCTGGTCGACCAGCGGCACCACCAGCACCGAATGGAAACCGGCGGCGAGCGCAATATCGCGCACCTGGTGCTCGGCAGCCTCAGCCAGATCCGGGATCGCGATCGGCTCGCCCTTGGCTGCGGCGCGGCCAAGCACGCTGCCCTCCTCGTCGATCGAAAGATGCGCGCCTTCGGCCGCCTTGTCGATGCCGATCGCCTCCGCAAGGTTGAACTGATGTTTTGTCACGTCATAGCTGTAGATCAACACCGCATCGGCATGGGTGATTTCGACCGCGCGGGCCGCAACCGTCGGCAGCACGGCGTTGAGATCGAGCGAGGAGGCGACCGCGCGGCCGACCTCTTCCAGCACCTTCAGTTCGTTGATCGACTGCGCCAGCGCCTGTGTCCGCCGCTCCACCTTGGCTTCGAGGTCGGCATAAGTCTCGTGCAATTGGCCGGCCATGGAGTTGAACTGGTCGGCGAGCTCTTCCAATTCGTCCTTGGTGTGCACGTCGATGCGATGGCTGAAATCGCCGGCGCCGAGACGCCGCGCGCCGGTGCGCAGCGCCGTGATCGGAATCAGCATCCGGCGCGCCAAAAGCGTGCCGGCGAGGATCGCGACCACGAGACCGAGGCCGATCAGCAGCGCGATGCGCACCAATTGGTCGCGGATCGGGAGCAGCGCCTGCGCGGTCGGCTGCTCGAAGAACACGAACCAGCCGAGTTTTGGCACCGCGCTCGCCGCCGTCAGCACCGCGTTGCCGTCGCCATCGGTCCCGGAGAACAGCGGCGTGCCGTCCGGCGTCATCAGGGTAGCGACCTGCGGCAGGCCGGAGAGGTCCTTGGCGATCTCGGGACCTTTGGAGGAGCTCGCCAGCACCTGGCCGCCGGAATCCACCACATAGGCGTAGCCGACCTTGCCGATCTGCGCGTCGCTGAGGAAATCGGAAAGGAACCGCAGGTCGATGTCGGCCACCGTGGCGCCGGCATTGAAGCCGGAATGGGCCACCGCGATCGACATATAGGGGTGGTTGGCGTTGAAATAGGCCGGCGCGAAGTTGACGCCTCTCGTGACCGTTTCAGTAAAACGCACGTCGCGGGAAAAGTCGGCCTGGCTGCCGACCGCGATTTGGGTGCGCGACAGCCGCAGCAATTCGCGGCCGTTGCCAGCGAGCAGCGATAGCTGGCTGACGGCTGGGACTTGATTGAGCAGCTGGGCGTAGTCGGTGTGGTGATCTTCCAGCTTCTGCGAGGAGGCGCGGGTCACCCAGCTGATCTGGCGTTCGAGTTCCGAGATCGACTGCTCGATCCGCTTCGCGGTCGCTTCCGCCTTGTCGCTCATGCCGTCGGTGAGCGTGGTCCGGGTCGCCCGGTAGCTGATCCAGGTCTCGATCGCGCCGTTCACGGCCAGCACGAACACCACCAGGCCCACCAGCGAAATGACGTATTTGGCGAACAGGCCTTCGCGGAGAAACCAGATCTTGTCTTTGACGCCGATCATCCGGACCCTCGTGCGCTCAACCCCAACGGGTAGGCACATCGGCTCAAGCGGCGCCCCTAATGGGGGCGGGCCGCGTTCATCTGCGCCTATTTAGCACAGTTTGGCCCGCCTTATTGTGAGTCTCCCCACTTGGTTAGCCCGGATTATGGTCAGTTTGGGCGGGACGGGGATGCAGCAGCGCTGCGAAATCCGGGGCCGATGGCGAGGTCATCGCTTGCGGCCACACCCCCACCCCAACCCTCCCCCGCAAGCGGGAGAGGGAGCGATAGAGCCGAGCAAGAGCGGAGGAGCGAAAGCCTCTGCAATGCGACGCCGGCCTTTCTTCCCCCTCTCCCGCCCTTGCGGGGGAGGGTCGGGGTGTCTCCGCATCGGCAGTATTCGTGAAGCCCTCGATCAGCTCAGGCCGCTCACCGATTAAACAACTGCCGCAGCACGTCGTTCATCGGCTGACTATCCTGTGCCGGCGGGGGCGGATCGTTCTGGGCCGGCTGAGCTTGCGGAGCGGGGGCTGCCGGCGACGGGGCGGCGGCCGGCGAGGTCGGCGCTTGCATGCCGCGGCCCTGGCTCTTCTGGCCTAGCCCCTGCTGGAACAAATTACCCAGCGTCTCGCCGATCTTGCCGAGCTGATCGGACTGTCCGCCGCCGCTGTTACCGCCGGTGCTATTGCCGCCCGACCCGCTGCCGATCAATCCGCCCAGCGCGTTGTTCAGTCCGCCAAGACCGCCACCAAGACCGCCGCCATTGGCGCCGAACAGCCCCTTGCCCATCTCCTTGAGCTTGGCATAAGCCGCGTCCGGATTATCCAAAATGCCCGCCATGTCGGGATAGATGCGCGGCTCCGCCCAGGAGCCCTCGATCATCACGGGGATGCCGAGCCCGACCGGATCGTTCGTGCGGCCCTGGCCCTCCGTCGTCATCACGAGCTTTGGCTCCACGCGAAATGCCAGCATTTTCGTGCCGAGATCGATGGTGCCGGCGCCGGTCATCTTTACCAGCGGGCCGACCAGATTGAGATCGGTCGTGACGGCCTGGCCCTTGTCGATGCGGAACGAGGCCGAGAGCTGCGAGAGGTCGGTCGCCTGCTCCTTGCCCTCCTGCCAACCTGATAGCGTGCTGGCGGTGAGGTTACGGATCATCTGCGCGACGTTGAGGCCCTTGATGGCGCCGTCCTGGAAATTGGCGAACAAAGTGCCGGAGAGATTGGACATGATGGCGTGCGGGCTCATGCCATAAGACCGCACGGCGATCTTGGCCTGCATCTTGCCGTCGATCTTGTCGAAATCAGCGACGCTTTGCAGCAGCGGCAGGGCCCGCACGCCGATCAGGTCGGAGGAAAACGCATAGGCCGGGTTGCCGGAGGACGCATCGACCAGAAGCTGGCCATTGACCTGGCCGCCATAGGCGATGAGGTTCGGAAAGCCGCATTTGAGGACGCCGCCGGCCAGCGTCGCGTCGATCTTGGCCGGCGCGAAACGCGCTTCGCCGATGTTGAGCTCGGCCGCCGAAACGCTGACCTGGGCGTCGACATAATTCAGCCCCATGAGATCGATCGAGGCGTTGCTCCAGGGCTGCGAACCTTGCGAGCCCGAGGATTCGGCTGGCGCCTTCGACATCGCGACGTCGAGCCGCTGAAAATCGAGATCGAGCTTTACCAGCGGCTTGCTTGCTATGTCGACGGAAGCCCAGCCATTGAACGCGGCATCGCCAAGCCGTCCGGTGACGCCGTTGATCATCACGATCATGCCATTGAGCCGGACCTCTGCCTTGGCCGTCAGCGCCGCCTGCAGGACACCGGGCGCGTCGAGCGTGAGCTCGACCGGGATATTCTGCCGCTCCAGCGGCGGGGCGGGCGCCGTCGCCTTGATGTCGAATTTCAGCGGATGCTCGCCGGCGCGGGCGCTTCCCGTGATCTTGACATGGCGGTCGTCGCCGATCCGGACGTCGGCATTGATGCCGTCGATGTGACGTTCCACGCGGTCGCGCAGGTTGGAAAGCACCACCTGGCCGTCGGTGACGGTCACGCGATTGATCGCTACGCTAGTTGCTTCCGACGCCTCGGACAATTTTGTCGGTTTCGACGCGACGTCGGACAGCCGGTCGCGTTCGCGCAGCAGCGGGCGGTACAACACCGGATGCACGATCTTGAGTTCGGTGATCTCCGGCTTGCCCGACCAGACGCTCTTGAGCGTCATGTCGGCCTGCACGCTGCCGACGGTCACCCGATTGCTGGAGTCGCGATCCTTTGGATCCTGCAGCGTGAGGTCATTCAGCGTCACGTTCAGTGACGGCCAGAGGCCGATCTTGGTCGCGCCCGCGATGGTCAGCCGGTATCCGGTTTCGCGCTCAACCCGGGACTGTATATCCGAAGTCAGGAAACCGGAGGGGATCCCGATGAACAGAAGCAGTGCTGCGACGACGATGATGGCGGCGAGCGCGGCGCCTGCGATTTTCAGTGCTTTCATGACGAAGTTCCAAACCGGGCGACCGGCAACGAATTCAGCTGCGCCAACCCGGGCCATATCTGGGCGCGGCCTTTTCCCTTAAGCTTATCCCGGAAGGGCAAACCGCTCAAAGGAGCTAAAAATAATCCGGGGGTGCTGCAAAGTTATGTGACTTATGACACACTTCCTGGACGCGAATTTTGCAAAACAACCCATTTCACGATTTCGAAAAGGTTCCGGTTCGAGCCAAGCTTAGGGAAGGCATTTCAATGAGCAAACAGGCCGAATTTGCGGTCATTCTGAAGATGAATCCGATGTTCGCGGACTTGGGCGCCGACGAATTGCAGCGGATCTCGAGTCTCTGTCACACCCAGAATCTCGGCGTCGGCGAGATGCTGTTCCAGAAGGGCGATCCCGGCGCCGCCCTGTTCGGGGTCCGCCGCGGCCAGATCCGGATCGAGACCGGGGCCTCCGACGGCAGCCGCCTGACCCTGAATTTCATGGGCCCCGGCGATCTGTTCGGCGAGGTCGCCGTCCTCGACGGCCAAAGCCGCACCGCGGACGCGACCGCGGGCGAGCCAACCGAATTGTTCGTGCTGCGGCGGGAAGATTTTCTCGGCCATCTCGAGCGCGAGCCGAAGGTCGCGATCAAGATCATCCAGCTGTTGTGCCAGCGGATCCGCTGGCAGAGCGAGCGGATGGAGGAATCCATGCTGCAGCCGCTGCCGGTGCGCCTCGCGCGAAGGCTGTGCGCGCTGGCATCCGATTACGGTTCTGAAGTACACATCTCGCAGGA
>DATBYN010000018.1:0-8224 GCA_036513695.1 Bradyrhizobium sp.
CTCATCGCCCAGACCGAGGCGCTGGTGAAAGCCGATCAGGCGCAGATCGACAACGCGCAGGCAACGCTCGGCTATACCAAGATCATCGCGCCCTTGGTGGGCCGCGCCGGCCTGCGCCAGGTCGATCAGGGCAACATCATCCACGCCTCCGACGTCACGGGCCTCGTCATCATCACCCAGCTGCAGCCGATCGCGGTGCAGTTCAGCCTGCCGCAGCAGCAGATCTTTCGGGTCAACGCTGCAGCCGCCAAGGGCACGCTGGCGGTCGATGTCTTCGGCAATGACGGGGTGACCGTGATCGATACCGGAACACTCGCCGGCATCGACAACCAGGTCGATCCGACCACCGGGACGCTGAAGCTGAAGGCGGAATTCCCCAACACCAAGTTTCAGCTATGGCCCGGGCAATTCGTCAATGTCCGGCTCAAGGTCGATACGCTTTCGCAAGCCGTGGTGGTGCCGACCTCGGCGGTGCAACGCGGTCCTGCCGGAACCTTCAGCTACGTGATCGGCGACGGCGATATCGTGACGGCAAAGCCGGTCGTGGTGACGCAGCAGAACGAAACCGATGCCGTGGTCGCGAGTGGGTTAGCGCCCTCCGATCGCGTGGTGACAACGGGCTTTGCCAATCTGTCTGACGGCGCCAAGGTCATCGTCGGCAAGGATGATCAGACGCCGACGGCCGATCTGGCGCCGCGCAAGAAAAACAGCAGGGGCCCCCAGGGCGGACCAGCCAAGGACGGGCAGGGCAAAAACGGACAAGGCAAAGACGGACAAGGCAAGGGCGCCAAGAAGGCCGCGCAAGGTGAGGGCGATCAAACGGGTCAAACCGGGCCCGCGCAAGGGAGCGACCAGTCGGGCGGCGCAGCGAAGGCGCAGCCATGACGCAAGAATTCGCCACTTGAATGTCTGATTTGGCAAGCATGAGCACGCAGCCATGAGCGTCTCTGAACCGTTCATCCGCCGGCCGATCGCGACCTCGCTGTTGGGGATCGCGCTGTTGATCGGCGGTGCGCTCGGCTATTGGGCGCTGCCGGTGTCGGCGCTGCCGCAGGTCGATTTCCCGACCGTGCAGGTGACGACCCAATTGCCGGGCGCCAGCCCCGACGTGATAGCCTCCCTGATCACCGCGCCGCTCGAGCGCCAGCTTGGGCAGATTCCGTCGCTGTCGTTGATGCAGTCGACCAGTTCATTCGGCGTCAGCCAGATTTCGCTGCAGTTCGATCTCAACCGCGATATCGACGGCGCCACCCAGGACGTGCAGGCCGCGATCAACGCCGCCGCCGGGGTGCTGCCGAGGACCCTGCCGTATCCGCCGACCTACGCCAAGGTCAATCCGGCCGACGCGCCGGTTCTAACATTGGCGCTGACCTCGGAGACGATTTCGCTGCGCGCCATGAGCGATCTTGCCGATACCATTTTGGCGCAACGCCTGAGCCAGATTTCCGGCGTCGGGCGCGTCGCCGTGCTCGGCGGGCTGAAGCCGGCGGTGCGGGTCCAGGCTGATCTGGCGCGGCTCGCCGCCTATGGCATCGCCATGGAGGACCTGCGCAACGCGATCGCCGGCGCCAACGTCTCGGGACCAAAGGGATCGCTCGACGGCGCGCAGCAGGCTTATACGATTGCCGCCAACGACCAGATCGCGGCAGCGGACGCCTACAAGCCCGTCATCATCGCCTATCGCAACGGGTCGCCGGTCACGATCGGCGACGTCGCCAACATCGTCGATGGACTGGAGAACGACCGCACTGGCGGCTGGTATCAGGGCACACCGGCGGTCGTCATCGATATCCAGCGCCAACCCGGCGCCAACGTGATCGAGGTGGTCCGCCAGATCCGTGCGGAAATCCCGAAGCTGCAACGGGCTATTCCCGCCGGCGTGAAACTGGACGTGGTCAGCGACCGCACCGTCACCATTAATGCTTCCGTCCACGACGTGCAGTTCACGCTGGTGCTCAGCGTCGTATTGGTCACGCTCGTGGTGCTGCTGTTCCTTCGCTCCCTGCGCGCGACGCTGATCGCGGGCGTAGCACTTCCGCTGTCGCTGATCACGTCGTTCGGCATCATGTATTTTGCAAACTTCAGCCTCGACAATCTGTCGCTGATGGCGCTGACGATCGGCACTGGATTTGTGGTCGACGACGCCATCGTGATGATCGAGAACATCGTCCGCCACATGGAGAACGGTGAGAGCGCGATGGACGCGGCGCTGCGGGGTGCGAGCGAAATCGGCTTTACCGTGATTTCGCTGACGGTGTCGTTGATCGCCGTCTTCATTCCCTTGTTGTTCATGTCCGGACTGGTCGGGCGCATGTTCCGCGAATTCGCGCTGACCTTGACGATCGCGGTCGTGACCTCGGCGATCGTATCGCTGACGCTGACGCCGATGATGTGCTCGCGGCTATTGAAGCACACCAGCGAGGAATTCGCGGTCCCCGGCCTTGCCGCGATCAGCCGCTTCATCGACCGCATGGTCGAGTTCTATCACCGCACGCTGTTGTGGGTGCTAAAACACCAGCGCACGACGCTGATGGTCACACTGGCCACGATCGTCGCCACGCTTTTCATGTATGTCCTGGCACCGAAAGGCTTTTTGCCATTGCAGGACACCGCGTCGATCACCGCGGTGACCCAGGCCGGTCCCGACGTTTCCTTTGCCGAGATGCAAAGCCGGCAGACCCAGGCCGCCGCCGCGATCAAGGGCGATCCTGACGTGATCGGCGTCGTCTCCGTGATCGGCGCGGGTTCGGTCAACCCGACCACCAATGTCGGCCGCTTGGTTATGACGTTAAAGCCGCGGGGCGAGCGGCGCGACGACGTTTCCGCCGTGGTGACGCGGCTGAAAGAACGGACTGCCTCGATACCCGGCATGACGATCTATTTTCAGCCGGTGCAGGACGTGCAGATATCGACCCAGTCCAGCCGCTCGCAATATCAGTATACGCTGACCGGCACCGACGCCGCGCTGGTGTCGCAATGGGGGAACAAACTCGTTGCTGAACTCCGCCGCGATCCCTTGTTCCGCGATGTCTCTTCGGAAGCGCAAGACGGCGGTTTGCGCGCAGCGCTGGACATCAATCGCCAGCGCGCCGGTCAACTTGGCGTAAATCTGCAGGCGGTGACCGACACGCTCAACGATGCCTTCGCGCAGCGTCAGATCTCGACCATCTACGGCCAGGCCAACCAATACCGGGTGGTGCTGGAAGCGCTGCCGATGTATCAGCGCGATCCGTCGATCCTTTCAAAACTCTATTTGCCCGGCGCGCTCGACGCCCAGGTGCCACTGTCGGCGGTCGCGACCTTGACCCGCACCACGGCGCCGCTGGCGATTTCACATCAGGCGCAATTTCCAGCCGTCTCGCTCAGCTTCAACCTTGCACCTGGTGCCGCCCTTGGCGACGCCGTCGACAAGGTGAAGGCGATCGAGACGCGGATCGGCATGCCCGGCAGTGTCGTCGGCGTATTCGCCGGCGATGCGGCGGAGTTCGCGAAATCGCTGGCCGGGCAACCGTGGCTGATCCTGGCCGCGCTCGTCACCATCTACATCGTGCTCGGCGTGCTCTATGAGAGCTACATTCACCCCATCACCATCCTCTCGACGCTGCCGTCGGCCGGCGTCGGCGCCATTCTGGCACTGATGCTGTTTGGGCAGGATCTGTCGGTGATCGGCCTGATCGGCATCATCCTCCTGATGGGCATCGTCAAGAAGAACGCGATCATGATGATCGACTTTGCGCTGGAAGCGGAGCGGCATCAAGGCATGTCGGCGCTGGACGCGATCGTGCAGGCCTGCCTGTTGCGGTTTCGTCCGATCATGATGACGACGTTGGCCGCCTTGTTCGGCGCGCTGCCGCTGGCGGTCGAAAGTGGCACCGGAGCCGAATTGCGGTTTCCCTTGGGAATTTCGATCATCGGCGGGCTCTTGCTCAGCCAGCTGTTGACGCTCTACACGACGCCGGTGATCTATCTCGCGCTCGATCGCATCAACCGAAGCATCGAGCAGGCGGTGCCGCCGGTCGCGCCCGAATTGCCGTCACCACCAGTCGCGGGCGCCAGCGAGGGGATGGGGTAATGGCCTCGATCTCGGAGCCGTTCATCCGCAGGCCGGTCGGCACCACGTTACTTGCGGTCGGGCTTTTTCTGGTCGGCGTGGTCGCCTACGACTTCCTGCCCGTCGCGTCGGTTCCCAATGTCGACTTTCCCTCGATCAGGGTCAACGCGTCGCGTCCGGGCGCCGATCCCTCGGTGATGGCGGCAACGGTGGCAGCGCCCTTGGAGCGGCGGCTCGGCCAAATCGCGGGCATCACCCAGATCACTTCGACGAGCGGGCTCGGCTCGACCAGCATCCAACTGCAATTTGCGATCGGCCGCGATATCGATCGCGCCGCGCGCGATGTGCAGGCCGCGATCAACGCCTCGCTCGCCGATCTGCCCAGCGACTTGCCGACCTTGCCCAACTTTCGCAAAGCCAATACGGCTGCGGCACCGGTCTTCGTGCTGGCGCTGACGTCGAAGACGATCCGCTCGAGCGCGCTCTACGATGTCGCCGACACGGTGCTCGCACAGCGTATCTCGCAGGTGCCGGGGGTCGGCGAAGTCACGGTCAGCGGCGCCGACCAGCCCGCGGTGCGCATTGCGCTTAATCCGGTGGCACTGTCGAATGCGGGGATTGCGACCGACGATGTCAGGCTTGCGATCGTCAACGCCAATCCGCTCGGTCCGGTCGGCATCTTCAATGGCGGCCGCCAAAGCGAGACCTTGTCGATCAACCGGCAGATGCGCACCGCCGCCGAATTCCGGGACATTCTGATCAAGAGCTCGAACGGCAATTATGTGCGGCTGTCGGATGTCGCGGAAGTGGAAGATTCCGTGCGCAACACCCGCTCGGTCGCCTGGTTCAACAAGCAGCCGGCGGTGATCCTTCAGATTACAAAACAGGGCGACGCCAACGTCATCGACACCGTCGACCGCGTCAGGGCGTTGATCCCGGAACTGAAGAAATGGATTCCCGGCGGGGTGGAGATTTCAACCCTGGTCGATCGCACCGGAACCATTCGTGCCAGCGTCCGGGACATGCAGCTGACGCTGCTCGCGACCGCAATCCTCGTGATGGTCGTGGTGTTCGTATTCCTGCGCCGGCTCACCCCGACGATTGCCGCCGGCGTCTCGGTGCCGTTGGCCTTGGCCGGCACCTGCGCCGGCATGTGGGCCGCCGGCTTCTCGATCGACAATTTGTCGCTGATGGCGCTGGCGATATCGGTCGGCTTCGTGGTCGACGACGCCATCGTCATGATCGAGAACATGTACCGCAACCTCGAGCATGGCATGCGGCCCTATCAGGCGGCGCTGGAAGGCGCCAAGCAGATCGGGTTCACGGTGCTGTCGATCAGCCTGTCGCTGATCGCGGCCTTCACGCCCCTGATTTTCATGGACGGGATCGTCGGTCGGCTGTTGCGGGAATTCTCACTGACGTTGACTTTTGCCATCGTGGTCTCGACCGTGGTGTCGCTGACGATCACGCCGATGATCTGCGCCCATTACATCAAGGAGGCGACCTCCGGCACCGCGACCTGGTTCGACCGGGTCGTCGAAGGCTCGCTGTCGCGCATGGTGGCTTTTTATACGAAGACGTTGCGGGTTGCGCTGGAGTTCCCGCTGATGGTGCTCCTGATATTTCTCGCAACCATTGCGCTGACGGTTACGCTCTATATCAAGACCCCCAAGGGATATTTTCCGATCGATGATTCCGGCTTTGTGATCGGGGTGACGCGGTCATCCGCCGATATCTCGTTCCAGTCGATGCTCGGGCTGCAACAGCGCATCGCCGACATCGTGATGGCCGATCCGACCGTCGCCGGCATCGGTTCCATTGTGGGCGGCATCGGCGGCCCGGGTGGCGGGGGCGCCAATCGTGGGTTGATGTTCATCACCCTCAAGCCGCCGGAGGAGCGGGCCGGATTGACCACCGCCCAGGTCATCGATCGTCTGCGCAAAAACCTCTATCCGGTCGCGGGAATCCGCTTGTTCATGTTCGCGGCGCAGGACGTACGCGCCGGTGGACGGCCGACCGATTCCGGAGACTACCAATACTCGCTGTCGAGCACCGATCTCGATTTGTTGCAAAAATGGGCGCCGATTGTCGCCAAGCGGATGGAGACGGTGGACGGCATCACCGACGTTTCCAGCGACAGCGATCCCGGCGGCCTGCAACTGACGCTGTCGATCGACCGGCAAAAGGCATCGATGCTCGGCGTCCGCGTGCAGGATATCGACAACGCGCTCAACAACGCATTTTCACAGCGCCAGATATCGATCGTCTACACCCAGCGCAACCAGTACTGGGTGGTGCTCGAGGTCGATCCGAGATTCCAGAGCGATCCATCCAACCTCGAGCGTATCTTCGTCGCCGGCGCCAACGACGTCCAGGTGCCGCTGTCGACCGTGGTTCATTACCAGCGCGAGTTATCGCCACTTGCGGTGTTTCATTCGCAGTCGTTTCCCTCATCCACCGTGTCGTTCAATCTGCTACCCAACGTGCCGCTGTCGGTCGCGGCAGCGAATATCCAGCGCGCGGTGGATGAACTGCACATGCCCGAGGCCGTGCGCGGCAGCTTTGATGGCAACGCCGGCGATTTCAATAAATCCAGCGGGCGGCAGCCGCTCTTGATTCTCGGCGCGCTGGTGGCGATGTACATCGTGCTGGGCGTGCTCTACGAGAGCCTCGCCCATCCCCTGACCATCATTTCGACCTTGCCTTCGGCCGGGCTCGGGGCGCTGTTGGCGCTGCAGATCACCAACACGCCGCTGACGGTGATCGCGTTCGTCGGCATCATCTTGCTGATCGGCATCGTCAAGAAGAACGGCATCATGATGGTCGATTTTGCCCTCGACGCGGAACGCAACCGCGGGCTGTCCTCCGCCGACGCGATCTTCGAGGCCTGCAGCGCCCGGTTCCGGCCCATTCTGATGACGACGATGGCGGCTCTGTTCGCCGGCATTCCGCTCGTGATCGCGACCGGTCCCGGCACCGAGCTGCGCCGGCCGCTCGGCATCACCATCATTGGCGGCTTGTTCGTGTCGCAGATCCTCACTCTCTACACGACGCCGGTGATCTATCTGTTGATCGACAAGATGCGCAGACGATCGGAGCCTGCGGCTGTCGGGGCGCCGGCAGAATAGCTTTGAACCGCGCCGCGGCGAAGCGTATAGCGGGCGGATGTCAAAACCACCCCAGTCTGCAACCGGCGCCGCCACGATGGAGGCGACGCCGGACTGTCCGCACTGTCAAAAGCCCTTACCGCTGTGCATCTGCGACAGCATCGCGCCCATCGAGAGCCGGATTTCGCTGTTGATCCTGCAGCATCCGCAGGAGCAGGACAGGGCGCTCGGCACCGCGCGGCTGACCGCCCTGCATTTCAAGGATGCGGCGTTAAAAATAGGATTGTCGTGGCCGAGCCTGTCCAAGGTGCTGGGGCGGCCGGTCACCGATCCCTCGCGTTGGGCGGTGCTCTATCTCGGTTCGGCGAAGGTCGCCGATCTCGACACCGAGAGCGACATCGTCGCCATCAACCGCAAGGGCGAAATCGAGGACAACCAGCGCGGCATCCTTAAGGGGATCGAAGGCATCGTGCTGCTCGACGGCACCTGGAGCCAGGCCAAGGCGCTGTGGTGGCGTAACGCCTGGATGCTGAAATGCCAGCGCGTCATCTTAGGCCCGGCGCACCCGTCGCGTTACGGTAAGCTGCGTCGCGAGCCGCGCCGCGATGGCCTCTCCACGATCGAGGCGGCGGCGATGGCGCTTGCGGCAATTGAAAAGCGCCCGGACATCGCCGAGACGCTGCATTCAAGTTTCGAGCGGATGCTGGCCAAATATCGCCGGGCGCAAACCGTGCTGCCGGAACTCGCGCCCAAACCACGGCCGAAGCGGGATCATCGCCGTCGCAAACGCGCCTGATCGGGCCTTTGGTTGCCTATCCCGGGGAGGCCGTATATGAGTTCGCCCAAGGGGCCACGTGGCGGAGTGGTTACGCAACGGTCTGCAAAACCGTGTACACCAGTTCAATTCTGGTCGTGGCCTCCATCAATATAATCAAAGCTTTGCGCTGACTATTTGTGAGGCCGCAAGAAGTTCCTCGCGCCGGCCCTCAGCAGGCGGCGTACCAGCCCTCGGGAAATGGAATAAGCGGCCAGGCGCGCCCGTTGTCATTGGCGGCCTTCGGCAGCT
>DATBYN010000019.1:0-9953 GCA_036513695.1 Bradyrhizobium sp.
CGACAGATCGTGGCTGATGAATACCAGGGTCAGGCCGAGTCTGGTGCGCAACTCCCGCAGCAACAGCAGGATATGCGCCTGCGTCGAGACGTCGAGACCGGAGACGATCTCGTCGGCGACGATGAAGTCGGGCTCAAGCGCGAGCGCGCGGGCGATCCCGGCGCGCTGGCGCTGGCCGCCCGATAATTCGTGCGGATAGCGGTCGACGAAGGCGGTCGGCAGCCCGACCAGATCGAGCAGGGCGGCTGCGCGATCGCGCTGATCCCGCCGCCCTCTTATGTGTCCATACACCTTCAGCGGACGTGTCAACGTGACGCCCAATCGCAGCCGGGGATTTAGCGATGATTGCGGGTCTTGAAAAATCATCTGGATGCGCGCGCGGAGCGGCCGCATCTCCGCCTCGCTGATGCCGCCGATTTCGACGCCGTCAAACTGGATGCCGCCGGAGGTCGGTTTTAATAATCGCACCAACAGCCGGCCAAGCGTGGTCTTGCCTGACCCGGACTCGCCGACCAGGCCGAGCACCGAGCCGCGCGGCACCGCGAGGTCGACCCGTTTTACAATCTCGCGCGACAACGCCCGTCGGAACAATCCCGTGCGCTCCGGATAAGCAAAACTCAAATTGCCGGTGCGGAGCAGGATCTCGGTCATGACGCTGCGCCCGCCGACTGCCGGTCGAGCCGATGCGCCTCGGCCCACAGGTTTTCGATCAAAGCCTGAGGCACCGGACGCAGCGCCTCGGCCGGCCGGTCGGCGCGTGGCGTCGCCGCCAATAGCGCGCGGGTATAGGGATGGCGCGGCTTTGCCAGCACCTCAGTGGTCTCGCCGTCCTCGAGCACGCGGCCGGCATGCAGCACGGTCATGGTGCGGCAGATTTTTGCCACCACGCCGAGGTCGTGCGTCACGAACAGGATCGCCGCGCCATGGCGCTGTCGCAGCCGCTCGACCAGTTGCAGAACCTGGCGCTGCACGGTGACATCGAGCGCGGTGGTCGGCTCGTCCGCGATCACGAGGCTCGGATCGCAGGCGAACGCCATCGCGATCAGCACGCGCTGGCGCATGCCGCCGGAAATTTCGTGCGGATAAAGCTCGAGCACCCGGCGCGGTTCGCGGATCGCGACCTCGGCCAGCAATTCCTCCGCGCGCGCCAGCGCATCGCGCCTCGCGAGCGCAAGGTGATGCCGCAGCAGCGCCCCGATCTGCGCGCCGACACGCTTTACCGGATTGAGCGAGGTCATCGGATCCTGCGGGATGAGTGCAATACGACGCCCGAGCAGGCGGCACCGCTCCGGCTCCGGCATCGCGATGAGATCGCGTCCCTCGAACAAAATGGTGCCGGCCGTGATGACGGCGTTCGCCGGCAATAGACCGAGTACGGCGCGGCCGAGCATCGACTTGCCGGCGCCGGATTCGCCAACCAGTCCCCTCACCTCGCCGGCGCCAACTTCGAGGCTGGCGCCACGCAACACATTCGCAGCATTTTGGCGATAGCCGATCGCGACGTGGAGATCGTGGACGGAAAGGACGGCCGTCATCGTCGCTGCACCGGGTCGAGCAGCGTGCGCAGACCATCGCCGAGCAGGTTGAAACCGATCACGCTTGCGATGATGCAAGTAATCGGCAGCGCCATGATCCAGGGCGCCTGATAGACGATCTGGCGTCCCTCGGCGATCATGCCACCCCAGGTCGGGGTGTCGCCGGCAACCGAAATGCCGACGAACGACAAAATCACTTCCACCAGGATCGCGATCCCCATCTCGACCGCCAGCAATGTGACGACGAGCGGAACGAGATTGGGCAGAATTTCGAGGCGCAGGATGCCGCCGCGGCCAAGCCCGACGACGCGCGCGGCGGCGGCATAATCGCGCTTGAGCTGCACCATGGTTTCGGCGCGGACCACGCGGGCAAAGCGGGTCCAGTCGACGACAACGATGGCCGCGATCACCGAGGTCAGCCCGGCGCCGATCACCGCCGCCAGCACGATCGACAATAACACCGGCGGAAACGCCATCCAGACATCGATCAATCGCGAGGTAAGTTGATCGACCCAGCCGCCGAAACTGCCGGCGATAAGGCCGAGTGCGATGCCGATCAAAGCTGCCAGCGTCGCCGCGATCAGCGCGACCGCGACCGCGGTTCGCGCCGCGTAGATGAGCCGCGACAACACGCAGCGGCCGAGGCTGTCGGTGCCGAGGAAGTAAGCTGGGTCGCCGCCATTGGCGAAGGCCGGCGGCAATTGCGTCGACAGCAGATCCTGCTCCAGCGGATCGTGCGGCGCGAGCAGCGGCGCCAATAGCGCGACCAGTACCAGGAAAGCCACCAGCGCCGCGCCGAACCAGAGCCGTGGCCCGCCGCGCCGAAGGCCTGCGATCCATCGCGACGGCGGCGCGGCCGCATGATCCAGCGCAAGGTCAGCCATGGCGCAACCTCGGATCGAGCAGTGTGACCACGAGATCGACGGCGAGATTGAGCGCGATGAACAGCACCGCGAAGGTCAGTATAAGGCCCTGGATCAGCGGGAAATCGCGGTTGATCACCGCGTCGATCGCCATGTTGCCGATCCCCTCATAGGAAAAGATGCGCTCGACCAATACGGTGCCGCCGAGCAATAGCGTAACCTGGACGCCGCCGAGCGCAACCGTCGGGATCAGCGCATTGGGAAACACCTCGCGCAGCAGAATCTGGGAGCGTGAAAAACCGCGCGCCCGCGCGATCTGCGCATAATCCTGATCCTCCGCCTCCGCCAGCGAGGCTTTTAAAATTCGCGCCACCAATGCCGCGAACGGCAACGCCAGCGCCACGGCCGGCAGGATCATGTGAGGCAGCAGCGCACCGGCGATGTCGAAGCGCCCCCTCAGCAGGCTCTCGAGCAGATAAAAATTGCTGTGCAGATTGACGTCGATCTCCGGGTCGATGCGCCCCGAAATCGGCAGCACAGGGACCAGCACGCCGAACACCAGCAACAGGATCAGCGCCCAGAGAAAATCCGGAATCGCAAGGAAGACGCCGACGCCGCCATCGACCAGCCATTCCGCCCGCCGGCCGCGAAGCCTTATGCCGATCAGCGCGCCGATCGTCCCTAACATCACCGCGATCAGGCTCGCCAGCAGTGCCAATTCGAGGGTCGCCGGCAATCGCGCCCGCACCAGTTCGAACACGCTCTGGTGCACGCTGATCGAGCGGCCGAAATCGCCGCTCAATGCCTGGCCGAACCAGGTGAAAAATTGCTGCAGGATCGGCTGATCGAGCCCATAGAACGCCCGCAGCCGGTCGATGTCGGCAGCCGTCGCGCCCGGCGGAATCATCATGGCGATGGGATCGCCGGGCACCACGCGCAGCAGCACGAAGACGATCACCGCGACGCCAACAAGCGTCGGCGGGATGAGGACGAGTCGCCTGATGATCTCGCCCCAGCGCATCGTCGTGCCGCCTTGTCCGTCGCTGCTTAAGCCTGCGTGATCAGTTGCGGAAGAATCATGCCGTTGGACTGCGCCACGACCTTGATGCCCTTTTTGTGGATGATCGGCTGCACATATTGGAACAGCGGGATCACCTCACCTTCCTCGGCGATATATTTGTCGACCGCCTTGTAGCCGGCGATCCGCTTGGCTTCGTCCTTTTCGCCCCACAGCGGCCCGATCCGTTCGACGAGATCCTTGCCCTTCCAGGCGCAATGCGGCGACGGGCCGAACATCGCAAAGCCGGTTGAGGTCGAGGGATCGCCGATCGCATTGCCCCAATTGTAGAACGCGGCCGGCGCCAGCGCGTGGCGGGCACGTAGCTCAAAATGCTGCGCGATCTCGTAGACTTCGATGGTGGCCTCGATGCCGACCTTGCGCCACATCCCGACGATCGCCTGGATCATCTCGTAATCTTTCGGCTTGAAGCCGCGCGTGGTCTGGATGGTGAATTTTACCGGTTTTTCCGGCGAGAAGCCGCTCTTGGCGAGCAGGCTTTTTGCCAGTTCCGGATCGTAGGACACCTTTATTGAGGGATCGAAGGCGGCATAGCCCGGCGCTTCCAGGGTTGCGATCGGAACGCCGTAGCCCTTCAACAATCGGTCGACGATCGCTTTCTTGTCGATCGCGTGATTGGCGGCGAGACGAACGTTGCGGTCGAGCATCGGGTCGATGTCGGTGATGAAGATCATTGCGATGTCGGACACCGGCTTGGTCTGTCCGACCAGTCCCGGCTTGTTCTTCAAGCGGTCGAATTCTTCATAAGGAATCTCGAACGTCACGTCCGACCCGCCAGATTCCATCTCGGCCACGCGGCTGGTTGGATCGGTGACGAATTTGAACACCACGGTGTCGAACGCCGGCTTGGGACCCCAGTAGCCCGGATGCGCTTTCAACCTGAGAAACGCGTTGCGCTCGAAAGCGTCGACCTTGTAAGGACCGGAGCCGATCGGTGCCTTCTCGAAACCTTCCGCGCCGACCTTCTCGTAATAGACCTTAGGCAGCACATAGGCGGTGAGAAACGCCATCCATTTGAACAAGGTCGGCTCGAATTCCTTGACGTCGCCGGTGATGGTGTTGCCGTCGATCTTGTAGTTGCCGACCTTGGACCAGACGAACTGGATCGGATTGCCACTTTTCGTATCGGCGGCACGCTGCAGCGACCAGACCACGTCTTCGGGCGTCACCGGCGAGCCGTCGTGCCAGGTCGCGCCCTTGCGCAGCTCCAGCGTGATTTTTGTGCGATCGGCGTTCCAGCCCCATTTTGTCAGAAGGCCGGGCTTGAACGACAGGTCGGGCGCCTGACCGATATAGGTGTCGAACACCGACTGATAGATCGACTGGACGGTAGGATTGACCGCGGATGGTCCGACGGTCGGATCGAACGACGGCAGATTGACGTTATAGGCGATGGTCAGCGTTCCCGGTGCCACGGCTTGCGCCGCGCCGCCGAACAAACTGGAAGAGACAGGCAGGGCGGCGGCGCCCGCCAGCTGAAGGACGTGACGGCGAGACAGCACTGACGACACCATGACAACTACTCCCCCTATGCGAGAACGGCGCCCGGTGCGGCCGCCGCCATTTGAATGCGATTATTCGGCGGCCTGCGGCGCACTCTCTGCCCAGCGCGCCATCAGCGTGTTCGACGGCAGCGTCTCGTCGACGAGCTTTTTTGCCGTCGCTACGCCGGCAACCGGGAGCAACGCCGTATCGAGCAACCCGATCTGCACCAGCACGGAAGCCTGATCCCAATAGATGTGTTCGTTGTAGAGCTTGTCTCCGCGGAAGCGGACGATCGCGACCAGCGGGATCTCGACATATTTGCCGGTCGGCGGCACGCCCGGCAGCATCCAGTCGATCTCAATGTCGTGGGTAAAACAAAACAGCATCTCGTCGACGACGCGGTCGGCGCCAATGGTGCGCGAGATCGGGATCAGTTTTGTGTCCTTCGGGGTCTTCGGGATGAAATGGTTGGCGTAGAAGCGCAAGAGGTCGCGATAGCCGACGCCGCCGGTCATGGTCGGAATATGATTGACGTAGGGCTCCGCCACCATCGTTCCCATCGTCGCTTCAGCCGAGCGCACGCCGAATTCCAATTCGGTGTGGCGGTCCCACAATGTCGAGAGATCGTAATGCGGACCCAGAACTTTCCGGAACAGCGCGATCGAGCGCGAATGCGCCATCAGGGTCGCGGGCTTGTTGAAGCTAGTCCGTTCGGGCGCCGCGAACGCATGGTCGCAGCCTGGATACAGATAACATTCGACGTCGGGGCGTTTGGCAAATGCGGCCTTGACCTGTTCGCGGGCTTCCGGAGGCGCGAATTTGTCGAGCTCGGCGAAATGAAACACCATCGGGCCCTTGATCTTTCCGGCCTCGCCGATATCGGCATCGATGCCGACGCCGTAATAGCTGACCGCGCAATCGACATCGGTGCGCGCCGCCGTGAGATAAGCGAGCTTGCCGCCGAGGCAGAAGCCGAGCGCGCCGACCTTGCCGGCGCATTCGCCCCGCGCGCGCAGCACTTTCAGCGCATCGGCGGCGTCCTTGATCGACTGATTGGCGTCGAAGCGCTGATAATAGCCGAACGCCTTGTTGAAGTCGGCCTCGGAATAGCCGAGCTCAATGCCAGGCTCCAACCGCCAGAACAGGTCCGGCGCCAGCACGACATAACCTTCCTCGGCATAATAATCGGCGACCTCGCGCATCGAGGAATTGACGCCGAAAATCTCCTGCAGCAGCAGGATGCCGGGACCCGATCCCGATGCCGGAATTGTCAGATACCCCTTGAAGGTGCCGCCATCGGCAGCCGCGATATCAATCCATTGTCCTGCCATCGGTACTGCTCCCGTTCGAAAGGCGCCATTTATGGTGTGCGCTGCCACTTCATCGTGCTTTCTTAATTGAATTTTTAATGTAAGAATTGCAAATGTAAATAGCATAGATTGAGCAGGGCTTGCCTGCGCCTTGAGCGCGCGGCGCCTTGAACGAACGACACCTTGAGCGAAAGCCACCTTGAGCGAAAGACACCGGGAGACCGTTTTGAAGAGGACCAAGACTGCGGTGAAAAAAATCGCCGACACTGCGAGGCCGAAAAAGCAACCTGCGGTCACCGAACGGCCGGGGTCCTGGCACCTGGCGCGCACCGAAACCGAGCGGCGGCTGACCGATTTCGAGTTCGGGCTGGAGCGACTGGCGCAAGCCTATTATCGCTGGAAGGCGGCATGTCTTGCCGCGGTTTGCGACGTGCCACTCACCGGCGACGATGTCGCCGTCCTCAATGTCGTTCGGATGGGAGACGAGCCAAAACGGCTGTCCGAGATCGGCCAATTGCTCAACCGGGTCGATGTGCCCAATCTTCAATACGCCACCCGGAAGCTGGTGCGCGCCGGCCTGATCGAAACCGAGGGCAGTTCATCGCGCAAGGAAACCCGCTACCGGGCGACCGCAACCGGGCATTCGGTGACCGAAGCCTACGCCGCCTTGCGCGCGGCGACCTTGCCGCCGATGCTCGAGGCGCTCGACGGCTGGGCCGCGAAATCCGAGATGACGAGCAGCCATCTCGATTTGATCTCGAGCCTCTATGCGCAGGCGGCACAGGTCGCGATCACAAGACGGCATCAGCCCTGAGGGCGCGGCAAAAGCGCGTCCATGGCGCCCAAAATCCACCGCGATTTCGGCGCTCCAAATGGCGACTTTCTTGCCCCTGTGCGAACCGAGGGTCGACGAATTGACGCCGCGAGTTCTTGCCGCCATCAGTTTTTTTGCCGGCTTTTTCGCCAGCCTGGCCCCGGCTTTCGCGCAACACGATCTCAAGGTCGCGCCGACACGGCTTTCGCTCGCGGTCAGGAATGAGCCGCCCGACGAACTATGTCGCAGGTTCGACGCCACGGATACAAGCCCGCTTGCAACGCTGTCCTTGCACCGGACCTTTCACGACGATTTCGACGAGCATCCGCTGAAAGGAAAGTGGGTGCCGCACTATTCCGGCGGCGCGGCCTGGCCGGACGCGCGCTATTGGGGCGGCGACGGCTCCGATTTCAAACGCAAAGACAGCTGGAACGGCGAACAGCAGATCTATGTCGACCCGCGCTACGGCGGACGCGCCAACACGCCGCTCGGGCTAGACCCATTCAAGGTTCGAGATGGAATTCTCTCGATCGTCGCAAACAGGACGCCGCCCGAACTCAAGCCGGTGCTCTTCAACAATGAATACACCTCGGGCATCCTCACGACCCAGGGCTGGTTTTCACAAAAGTACGGATATTTCGAGATCCGCGCCAAGATACCGATCGGGCACGGGGTGTGGCCGGCATTCTGGCTGCTTGCCGATGACGGCGGCTGGCCTCCCGAACTCGACGTGATGGAAGGACGCGGGCAAGAGATCGGCGACATGGTGATGACGACGCATTGGCGGATTCCGGCCACCGGGATCGTGCAACATTGCGGGTTCGACTTCCTGGTTAAGGACGCATCGAGCGATTTCCACGATTACGGCGTGCTGTGGACACAAGACCGGATTGGCTATTTCATCGACCGCAAGCTGGTGTCGGACATCAAGGTTCCGGCCGGCTTCGACGATCCGATGTATATGATCGTCAACCTTGCGATGGGGGCGAAGTATTTCAAGGGCGTCGGACTCGTCGATGCGGAATCCCCTGTCACTGTCGAATTCGAGATCGACAGGATTTCCGCCTATCAAATCGATCCTTGAGAAACGCCAACCGGGAGAAGTCGATGTTCGGTAAGTTCTCGCGTCGCGATTTTGCGAGGTTTGCGGGCCTGTCCGCTTTCGGCGTGGCGGCGACGCCCGCGAAGACGGCCGACAGCGAGCCCAAACCCGCGCCCGACCGCCACGCTCCCGCCAGTTTCCCGAACGGTTTTGTCTGGGGCACCGCCACGTCGGCCTATCAGATCGAAGGCGCCGTCGACGAAGACGGCCGAGGCCGCTCGATCTGGGATACCTTTGCGCACACCCCCGGCAAGATCGAGGATCACTCAACCGGAGACCGCGCCAACGATCATTACCATCGCTACAAGGAAGACGTCCGCCTGATCAAAGATCTCGGCGTCAAGGCCTATCGGTTTTCGATCGCGTGGCCGCGTGTGTTTCCGCAAGGGACCGGTGCGCCGAACCCCAAAGGTCTCGATTTCTACGATCGCCTGCTCGACGAACTCTTAGGCAACGGCATCGAACCCTACGCGACGCTGTATCATTGGGATTTGCCGCAGGCGCTGCAGGATCGCGTCGGCGGATGGCAGTCCAGCGACACCGCCAAGGCGTTCGGCGACTACGCGGGCTATGTGGCGGAGCGCCTCACCGACCGCGTCAAGAATATCTTCACGGTCAACGAAACCGGAAGGTTCGTGAATTTCGGCTATGGCTGGGGCATCGACGCCCCCGGCCTCAAATTGCCGCAGGCGGAAGTGAACCAGGTCCGTCACCACGTCGCGCTGGCGCACGGTCTCGCGGTACAGGCGATCCGCGCCAAAGGGCGCGCGGGCACGCGAGTAGGTCCAGCCGAGAACATTGCGGCTTGCCTGCCCGCAATCAACACGCCGGAAAATATTCGCGCCGCCGAGATCGCGACGCGCGAATTGAACGCGGGCTTCCTCGGCGTGATTCTCGAAGGCAAATACACCGACGGGTTTCTCGAATATGCCGGCGCCGCCGCCCCCAAATTCACCGCCGAAGAGCTGAAGATCATTTCTTCGCCCAACGATTTCGTCGGGCTGAACATCTACGCGCCGCAATTCTACATCGCGGCTTCCGACAAAAAGCCGGGCTGGGCCGTGCTGCCCTTCCCCGCCTCGTTTCCGCACATGAATTCCGAATGGCTCAGGATCGGCCCGGAGACGATCTATTGGGTGCCGCGGCTCGCGGCAAAAATATGGAATATCGATACCATCTACATCAGCGAGAACGGCACTTCCTCGGAGGACAAATTGACCGCCGACGGCAAGGTCTACGACCTCGATCGCATCATGTACCTGCGCAACTATTTGACGCAGTTGCAGCGCGCGATCGCCGAGGGCGTCCCGGTCCGCGGCTATTTCCTGTGGAGCCTGATGGACAATTTCGAATGGATTTATGGATACGAAAAGCGTTTCGGGCTCTACCGTGTAGATTTTGAGACGCAGGCCCGCGTGCCGAAGCTGAGCGCGTCGTTTTACCGGGACGTCATCGCCCAGAATGCGATCGGGGTTTGAAAGCAAATCACCGGAACTGCCATTTTGTGCTCCCCGACAACGTTCGTTCGGCCTAAGATGGATTTCGGAAGACTAGCGCAGTGAAATATCCTGCGGCTCAGGGGCGTCCGCGGGCTTTTGTTGTTCGAGTGAACCTCACCCAGGAGCACCGCACATGGCAAATTGGAAACCCGACCCCAGTTTTTATCCTTCTCCGCGCATGGCCTCGAAGGCCGCCCCGGAGACCGTGGCCTATGTCGCAGCCTTCGACCCGGACCGAAAGACGCCCGATGCAATCGCTGTCGTCGA
>DATBYN010000020.1:0-4901 GCA_036513695.1 Bradyrhizobium sp.
CGCACCCCAATCATGGGTGATGAAGCTGAACGACCACATGGCTGCAGCGAAACTCGCGAGGCCGAACATCATCAGCCAGCGGGTGTCGATCTTGCGGGCGAGCGCCACATAAACCGGCACCCCGGCAAGCGAAGCAGCCCCCGTCGAAAAGATCGCGACGCCGGTCTGCCAGGCGCTGAAGCCGCGCACATAGCCGAGAAACAGCGGCGTCAGATAAATCGTCGAAAAGATGCCGATGCCGGTGACAAAGGACAGAAAGCAGCCGACCGAGAAATTGCGGTCGCCGAGTGCCCGCAGATCGACGACCGGCTGCGCGTAGGTCAGGCTGCGCGCGACAAACAGGATGCCGGAGATCCCGGCGATCCACGCGCAAGCGGTGATCGTCGAATCGTCGAACCAGTTCCAACGGGCGCCCTCTTCGAGAAAATATTCGAGGGTGCCGAGCGCCAGCGCCATCAAAATCATGCCCGGGTAATCGGCACCCTTCAGCAACGACAGATCCGGGCGGTCGATCTTGACCAGCAGCGGCACCGTCACCGCGACCAGCAGGCCCGGCACCAGATTGACATAGAACAGCCAGTGCCAATCGAGGGTGTCGGTGATCCAGCCGCCGATCACCGGACCCAAAACCGGTGCTACCGAGGCGATCGTGCCGACGACAGCCGCCGAATAGACCCGGCGTGGGCCCGGGAAATAATGGAAGGACGAAGTGAAGACGGTCGGAATCATCGATGCGCCGAGCATCCCCTGCAGGGCGCGGAACACAATCATGCTTTCGATGTTCCAGGCGATGCCGCAGAGTAGGCTGGCGATCGTGAACCCGGCCGCCGATGCCGCGAACAACCAGCGCGTCGAGAATACGCGGGTCAGCCAGCCGGACAGCGGGATCACGATGATCTCGGCGATCAGATAGGCGGTCTGCACCCAGCTGATGTCGTCCTGCGCCGCCGACAGCCCGCCGCCGATGTCCTGCAACGACGACGCGACGATCTGAATGTCGAGCAGTGCCACGAACATGCCGACGCACATGACCGCAAACGGCAATATGTTCGGGGCAGCATCCGCGGGCTTTGGGGTAGCGGAAGCGCTCATTTGCCGTTCTCCAAACGGGAGCGCGTGTCGACGCTAACTGTCGTCGACAGGCCGGGGCGCAGCACCCCCAGGCTTCCGTCGCCGTCGTCGACGGCGATGCGCACCGGGACGCGCTGGACGATCTTGGTGAAATTGCCGGTCGCGTTTTCGGGCGGGATGACGCTGAAGATCGCGCCCGTCGCCGGGGCGAGGCTCAGCACCCGGCCCTCGAAGGTGCGACCCGGCAGCACATCGGCAAAAAAGATGCTCTTTTGCCCCGGGCGCATTCGCGCCAGCTGGTCCTCCTTGAAATTGGCGTCGACCCATAGCCCGTGAGCCGGGACGATCGACAGCAAGGCGGTGCCGATAGTCGTATACGCTCCTATCTGCGCGCCGCGATTGCCGACATACCCGTCGATCGGCGAGCGGATCTTGGTGTAACCGAGATTGAGCTCGGCGGTGCGCAGATCGGCCTGTGCCTGCGCCAGGCTCGCTTGAGTTTCGTTGATCTCGGTGTCGATGACGGTGAGCTGCTGGCGGGCCGCGCCGAGGCCGGCCGTGCTTGAGCGGACCGTCGCCTCCGCCTTCCGATCCGCGGCAAATGCCTTCTGGTCGTTTTGCACCGTGCCGAAGGTCGTCAACGCCAGCGCATGATAGCGCGCCGCGTCCTCGCGTGCGTATCTGGCGTCAGCCTGCTTCGCCGCCAGCTCCGCTTCAGCCTGTTCGACCATCGACCGCTGCAGATCGTATTTCGCATGCAGACTGGCGAGCGCCGCCGTCTGGTTCTGAACCACCGCCTCGGCATGCGCGAGATTGGCCTTGTAGTCGCTGTCGTCGAGTTCGATCACCAGCTGGCCGGCTTTGACGAACTGATTGTCGTCGACCAGGATCTTCGACACGAAGCCCGCGACATGCGGCGAGATGGTCGTGACGTTGCCGCCGACATAGGCGTCGTCGGTGGTCTCCATAAAGCGGCCGACCTCCCACCAGTTCCAGCCGTACCACGCGATTCCGACTGCCGCGAAGAGGCCGAGCGCCGCAAGGCCCAGGCGCCGGTCGAGCCGAAAGCGCTGCCGTGTGATCGGGATGCCGTCCAATCCGCTGGGGGCAAACTCGGCCGCTGCGGCACGGTCGAGGGTTTCGGTGCTCATTCTTCCCCTCCCTGCACAAGCGGTGCGTGCCCATATCTGGCCAGCTTTCGACTCACGCTGTCATCGGCGCCTGGCCCGGGAATCACTGAAAAATCGGGGCCGGCGATCTGTTCGCCGGTCGCGCCGTCGACCAGCATCGGCTCGACCAAGGCGCCGGTACGCGTGTTGACGAGCTGCACCGCCGCACCCTCCAGCGCGAAATGGCGGTTGCCCCAAGCGAGCAACGCCAGCAATACCGGGCGGAAATCGCGGCCGCGCTCGGTCAGTACATATTCGTCGCGAGGCGGGTGCTCGCTGTAGGGGCGGCGCTCGAGCAGGCCGGATTCGACCAGTCGATTCAGCCGACGTGTCAGGATATTCGGGGCGACGCCGAGGCTCTTCTGAAACTCGTCGAACCGCCGCAGGCCATAAAAGGCATCGCGAAGGATCAGGATCGACCACCACTCGCCGACACGGTCGAGGCTGCGGGCGATCGGGCACTTCATATTGCCAAAGCTTTTGCGCTGCATCGGGTACCCCTAGTAACTTGCACGATGCAAGTAACATTTCGGAAGTGACTTTCAAGAGGAAAGTGACTTGCCTTGGTGCGATTGTCCCTTACCGCGGCGCCGCCGGCGCAGCGCGATGGCGCACGCCTGTCTTGCGCACTGCGTGATTTCCGCAATCGAAACGCGGGCCGGCGCCCGGTTCGGCGGCGCCTGCAAAGCGACGAAACACCGAATGGGAGAAGGACCTGGGTGCCCGAATACGGGAGCGGATCTGTGGGGGACCGAAGGTTCGAATCCATCTCTCTCCAGGGAAGAGTCCAGTGCGAACCTGAGTTTCCCTGCTCCGTCCAGGCGCCTTCAGGTTCAGCGCAATGCGCACGCGGAAAACACTCGAATAGTCGATGCAGACTGTGTTGTGACTGCAGAGAATCGCTAGATAGCTGCGTCAGCGCCCCGTTGGGTGGCTATTTCCCTATTTGCACGTTGCGGGACTGCCTGATAACTCCCCCGGTCTGTCCAAGTGGACCGCAAAAGGAAAGGGTATGATGACGCGCACGGAGAGGGATAAAATGCTGGCAGGCGACCTGTACGACGCTGGCGCGCCCGAACTCCAGGCAGACGCAGCAGCGGCGCATGAGTGGCTCGCGCGCTACAACGCGGCGTTTGGCACACCGATTTCTGAGCGGCGGGAATTGCTGCTGGAACGCCTCGCTGCGGTTGGCGAGGGTGCCGTGATTCGGCTTCCGTTTTCACTGCGACTACGGCTTCAACATCAGTCTCGGTGCAGGCGTGTTCCTGAACTTCAACTGCGTTATCCTAGACGTCGTGGAGGTCACCATCGGCGACAAAACGCAGATCGGCCCAGGGGTTCAGATCCTCACGGCCGATCACCCGCGCGATGCTGCTGGGAGGGCCTCCGGGTTGGAGTTTGGGTCGCCCAATCCACATCGGGCGCAACGTCTGGATAGGGGGCGGCGCGATCATTCTGCCGGGCGTGACGATAGGTGACGATGCTCTGATAGGCGCCGGTAGTGTGGTTACCCGCGACGTGCCTGCTGGCGCCACGGCTTTCGGCAACCCGGCGCGCGTGCGAGTTTAAACCATCCAGACCGCCGCCGGTCGTGGGTAGGGGGACTGAGCGTCAGATTTTATCCACTAGAATAGGCTGCGCGCCGTAAGCGGAGGAAAAGCTCGTCATGAAAGTCGGTCTATTTATCAACACGCAGTTCCCGGAGGGCTTCAACCTCGCGGAACGCGTCCCGGAGATGGTCGCACAGGTGCGCGCGGCGCGTGATGCCGGGTTCGCGTCCCTTTGGTTCCCTCATCACTGGCTGACTCATCCGATGCAGATGCTGCAAATTACGCCTGTCATGGGCTACGTCGCGGCACACGCGCAAGATATGACGATCGGCCCAAATATTCTGATCCTGCCGCCGCTCAACCCGATGCATGTGGCTGAGGAAGCCGCCACGCTCGATGTGTTGACCGGCGGCAATTACATCCTCGGCGTCGGCTTGGGTTACCGCCAACCGGAGTTCGACGCATTCGGCATTAGCCTCAGCGAGCGGGCGCCGCGGTTCAACGAAAGCATCGCCCTGATGCGTCGGCTATGGACCGAGGAGCGGGTGAGCCACAAGGGCCGGTTCTACACGGTCAACGACGCCGGTATCGGGGTGAAGCCAATCCGCCCGGGCGGACCGCCGCTCTACATCGCCGGGCAAGCCGACGTGTCGGTGAGGCGCGCGGCGCGGATTGGCGACGCATGGCTCATCGTCAACACCAGCGGGCTCGGCAAGGTGACGGCGCTCATGCAGACCTATCGTGCGGCCCTGAAGGAATATGGCCGGACACCGATGGAGTTCCCGATCACCGTCGAATGCTACGTCGGCGCACGCCATGCCACGGCTCATGAGGAATGCCGAGGGCCTTTGGAATACAAATACAACGCCTACGCATCATGGGGACTGGAGAATCGCACCACCCAGGGTTCGTTTGAGGATTTCGCCCGCGACCGGTTCATCATCGGCGACAAGGGGTCGGTGAAGGAAGAGATCGCTCGATATCGCGAGGTCCTAGGTGTCGATCACTTCATCATGCGATGCCAGTGGCCAGGGTTGCCACAGGAGCGAGTGCTGAGCTCGATCCAGCGGCTTGGCGAAATCTTCGCGTCGTAACGATTCTGCCGGCTTCG